>CAZHSK010000030.1:0-11784 GCA_964535235.1 uncultured Treponema sp.
GATAATGCCTTCAGGGTTTTCTCTCCAGCGCTCCGCCGGAATGGGGTCAGACCCCGCCCGGTGATATACAGCTTCAGCTGCCAGAAAAAACGGTATTAAGCTTGAACAGGACCTGTCGGCGCCGATATTGCCGCCTACGGTAGCCCGGTTTCTTACATTCCTGTTGGCCATTCCCAGGGCGGCCTGGCGCAGGGCTTGGGGAACCAGCCCGGAGTCTACCAGGTCCTGAAAGCAAAGCCCTGCGCCGAGCGTAATGCTGCCGGCGCTGCGCTCGATACCTTTAGGCAGAAGCGAGGAGATTGCAATCGCAGTAATCGGCTTATCCTTGAACGGGGGGCTTAAAAGATAGCTGCCTCCCGCCAAAAGTCGGGCGTCCTTTTCCCTCTCCAGAAGCCCCAGGGCTTCCTCCAAGGTCTCAGGTCTGTGATATGCGTGTACCATCGTTCCATCCTTCAATTCGGCATAACACCTTGACTGTAAAAGCGCATCGCCGCGGGAGTCTTGCGCCGCCTAGATAATTCCCGCTTTTTTGTAGAGCCTTTGCGCCGCTTTTTCCGCATTGATCCGTATCTCTTCCTCATCCGCCATCGCGAGTTGCCGCGAACGCACGACCAATTTCCCATTCACTATCAAATGATCGACCCTGTGGTCGCAGCCGGCGAAGAGGAGGGCTGCCACGGGGTCTGTATGGGCGCCCGTGTATTCCAGCTTCATCACATCGAAGAGGGCCAGATCGGCCAGGGCTCCTGGTTTGACACTTCCGGCTTCCTCGAAGCCTAACATGAAGGCTCCGCCCCGGGTCGCGAGGGACAAGCCTTCCCGGGCCGAGATTCCTGCCGCCCCATAGCGAATACGCTGCAGGAGGAGGGCTTGCCGCGCTTCGCCCAACATATCCGAAGAATCGTTGGAAGCCGATCCGTCTACCGCAAGGCTAACCTTGACACCCCTGTCTAGCATTTCCCGAACCCTACAAATACCCGACCCGAGCCTCATATTGGAAGAGGGACAGTGAGAAACTCCCGTCCCCGTTTTGGCCAGAAAATCCAGTTCCTGGTCATTGAAGAAAATACCGTGGGCATACCAGACATCGGGACCGACAAAGCCGCAGTCCTTCATAACCTGCAGGGGTCTTCTGCCGTACATCCGCAGGCAGTATTCGTCCTCGTCGGCGGTCTCCGCCAGGTGGGTGTGCAGGCGTGCGCCGCAGCGCCGCGCCAGCGCGGCGCTGCGGCGCATGAGCTCTTCCGATACCGAAAAAGGCGAGCAGGGCGCCAGCGCTATTTTTCGCATGGCGTCGGGGGCCGGGTCATGGAAGCGTCGGATCGTTTCCTCGCTGTGTTGAAGAATTAACTCTTCGTCTTGGACCGTGGAGTCGGGAGGAAGACCGCCGTCCTTCTTGGAGCGGCTCATGGAACCCCGTGTGGGGGCGAATCGCAGACCTATCCTTGCCGCTGCCTCGAACTGGAGCGCGGGGATATCGTTGTCAAAGCCCTGGGGATAGAGGTAGTGATGATCGCTAGTCAAGCTGCAGCCTGTTTTGGCCAGTTCGGCCAGGGCCAGCATGGAAGACCAGTACACAGCCTCGGGATCCAGGCCCTTCCAAATCTCGTAGAGATAGACCAGCCAGCGGAAGAGTTTGGCGTCTTGAACTGCGGGAATGTTCCTGGTAAGGGTTTGGTAGAAATGATGATGGGTGTTGACTAGCCCAGGCAGGACGACATGCCGGGAAGCATCGATTATTTCGGTACCTGCAGGGACTTCCAGATCCTCTCCTATCGAGGCGATTCTGTTGCCGTCGATCAGGATATCCAAACCGGCTAAATCGGCCACTGTTCCGGTAAAAATCCTGTAACAGCGCCGCAAGAGAATCATGCGAGAATCTCCGCGTTGAACTCCTCGATCATGGCGTCGAGGGTATCAGACTGATCGTAGAGGGAGCCCCAGTAATTTCTGTAGTCATCCCATTGGGCGCGGAGTTCGTCCAGGGATTTGCCCAACTGCTCTATCCAAGTGAAGTACTTGAGGTTATGGACCCTGCGGCGATCCACATGACTCATTTCGAAGGCGTAATCCACGGAGAGGCTTTGCAGGCTTTCCATGTCTCTGTCGGCCTGGCGCTGGCCGTAAGCGCCCCGCTCCTTTTTGAGTTCAACAAGCCGGGAGCCATAGAGTTCCATGGAATCGGTGAACATGGTGAAGACTATATCGTTTTCTCCAAGCTCATAGTATTTCGCCATCTTTATGGCCCCAATGAGGTTGCCTACCCCCGAAATGCCCAGCCAGTCCAGTTTGGCCACGGTCTCGGGGTCGGCTCCGGCTTCAAGCAGCATATCCCTCCCGGCTTTTTCGTTGAACAAGCGGATAGCCAGTTCGTCGTCCACGCCTACCGCCATGTCGGTGTCCCGGAAATTATGGATCCAGGGGATATGCTTATCCCCAATGCCCTCTATCCTGTGGCCGCCGTAGCCATTCTCCAGAATCGTGGGGCACTGGAGCGCCTCACCCACCCCTACCTTCACTCCCGGAAATTTCCGCTTGATGTAGGAACCCGAACCCAGGGTTCCTGCTGAACCCGAGGAGAGAAGTACAGCGGCTAGATGGTCTTTGGCTCCTTTTATCTTGAGGAAAACCTCCTCCATGGCGGGGCCTGTCACCTCATAGTGCCAGAGATGATTGGGGAGTTGGTCGAACTGATTGAAGATCACAGCGTCGGGCCTTGTTTTTTCCAGTTCGATACATTTGTCGAAAATTTCCTTCACATTGGATTCGCAGCCTGGGGTGGCGATAACCTCTTCGGCCATGGTGGCCAGCCATTCAAAGCGCTCCCTGCTCATCTCGGCGGGGAGAATCGCGATGCTGGGGCAGGACAGGAGCCTGGAGATATAGGCTCCACCCCGGCAGTAATTGCCCGTGGAGGGCCATACTGCCTTCTTGCGGGAAGGATCGAAGCGCCCCGTGACCAGTTCGGGAGCCAGGCATGCATAGGCTGCCCCAACCTTATGGGCTCCCGTGGGAAACCATTTTCCCGTCAGGCCCACGATTCTCGCCTTGGTGCCGGTAATTACCCTGGGAATCTCCAGATAATTCACTCCTCCAAAGCCGCCACCTCTTTCCACCGCCTCATTGTGCCAGCTGACTCTGAAGAGATTTCTGGGGTGGACGTCCCAGAGTCCTATACGTAATAGTTCGTTTTTAACGGATGAGGGGATCTTCGCCGGATCTCGCATCTGGGCAAAGGTGGGCAGGAGAATTCCCTTTTCCCTGCAGCGCTGGACATTCTTTTTTCTCTGTTCGCCGTCAACCCTCAGATCGATCATCATCCGCTCCTTGGAACTATCTTTCCGCTGCCCGGACTGATTCGAACTACCGAATATCCGGGCTTTGCGGAGGATTTAAAGTATACGATGCTTTTAAGGTTTTTTACAGGCTAATTAACTGTTGGGCTGAGCTTCGGCTGAACTCGCTGTCAAGCCGAGCCGAGAGCCAGGCTTATGGCCATCACGCCCATGCCTCCCGCCAGGCCCAGCATGGCCAGGTGACTCTTGCCGTACTCTCTGGCCGAAGGGAGAAGCTCATCCAGGGATATGTAGATCATGATACCCGAAACCGATGCAAGGACTATGCCGAAGGTGGGTCCGCCCAGAAGAGGCATGAGAAGCAGGTAGCCGAGTATGGCGCCAATGGGCTCTGAAAGCCCCGATGCGAAGGAGTACCAGAACGCCTTAGCCCTGGATCCTGTGGAATAGTAAACCGGAACCGAGATGGCGATGCCCTCGGGAATATTGTGGATGGCTACCGCCAGGGCTATGGTTACGCCCAGCTGCCTATCCTGGAGGGCGGCGAAAAAAGTTGCCACCCCTTCGGGCAAGTTGTGAAGAGCCACTACAATGGCGGTGAGTAGCCCCGTCCTGAGCAGCCTCCCTTTTTTCATGCCCGGGTATTCGTCGCAGGCCTGGAGATGAGAGGCCTCGAAGCGCGCAGCCTCGGTAGCCCTGGCTTCATGAGGGTTGACCGCCGCGGGCACGAGCCTGTCTATCGTAGCGATAAGCCCCATCCCGAACAGAAATCCCCCAATCGCCCCCCAATAGGCGCCCCGTTCACCCCAGATGAGGGAGAGTTGACTACGCGCCTCATTGAAGAGCTCGACCAGGGATACGAATATCATGACACCTGCCGAGAATCCCAGGGAAATGGAGAGAAATCGAGGTGTGGTTTTCTTGGATAGGAGGGCGATGAAACTTCCCGCCCCAGTGGCGAGGCCTGCCAGGAGGGTGAGAAGAAATGCCTGGAGAAGAGCTGAATCCGACATTGGGTATACTACTCCTCAAGCAGTTTACCCGAAAACGAGCAATCGTTCCAAGCTGGCTTTCTATCCTTGACAGCCTGATGGCCAACAGGCGATTATGGGCTAATGATAATAATCCTCGAAAAGGAGCGCTGACATGGACCTTGTTCCAGAAAAAAAGCCCATTCCGGGCATAAAGCGAGTTATAGGCGTGGTGAGCGGCAAGGGCGGCGTGGGAAAATCCACCGTTGCCGTACTTCTGGCCCAATCCTTGTCCGCCCGTGGCCTCAAGGTAGGCATGCTGGACGCCGATATCACAGGACCCAGCATTCCCAGGCTCATGGGGATCGACTCCTTCAGGGCTGAATCCGATGGCTCCAAGCTTATTCCCGTCATAAACGAAGAAGGGATTAAAGTACTTGCCATCAACCTTTTCAATGAAAAGGAAGACGAACCGGTTATCTGGCGGGGGCCCTTGCTGGGCAAGGCCATAGAGCAGTTCTGGGGCGATTCCGAATGGGGAGAGCTGGACTACCTGGTGATCGATTTCCCCCCGGGTACCTCCGATGTAGCCCTTACTGCGCTGCAGACCATTCCATTTTCGGGAATCATCGTCGTGGGAACACCCCAGGACTATGTTTCCATGATCGTGAGCAAATCGGTGAAGATGGCTTCCATGCTCAAGGCTCCTGTCCTGGGCATGGTGGAGAATATGCGAACCATTGTCTGCCCCCACTGTGGAAAGCAAACCAAGCTCTTCGACGATGGAAATGAAGGGGGAAGGGCGAGGATAGGTTTACCCATCCTGGCCGAATTACCCTGGCGCATGGAAGTTGCTCAATCCAGAAGCATCCGCTGGTCGACCCTTTCGGAAGCGGTCAGGAAAGACGCGGACAAGATCGCGACTGAGACGGAACTGGCCCTGGCGAGCCTCAAGCCCCCCTCGGAAAGGTAAAACCAATGCCGCGCCCACCCATTGAGCGCCGCCTCGGCGCCGCCCTCATGCCTCGGCTCATGAAACCGGCGGGGATTCCCGCCAGGGAACTGGATGAACTGGTCCTCGGATTCGACGAGGCGGAAGCCTTGAGGCTGGCAGATCTTGAAGGTCTTTACCAGGAAGCGGCGGCCAGGTCCATGGGAGTTTCTCGACAAACCTTTGGAAGAATAGTGGAAATAGCCAGGCGAAAGGTTGCGGACGCCATATTGAACGGAAAGGCCCTCAGAATAGACGGGGGTGAGGTAATCTTTAATACCGGAGGAGATTCGATCATGAAAATAGCGGTGCCATCACGGGATGGGCTTGTAGACGAGCATTTCGGCCACTGCAAGGAATTCCTTATCTATAGAGTCGAAAAAGGCGGACTTGTGGAAGAGCAGGCTGTGCCATCCCCCGCCGATTGCGGCTGCAAGTCCGGCATCGCGGCGGTGCTCGCTCGTTCAGGGGTCACTCATTTGGTAGCTGGCAATATGGGCGAAGGCGCCGTGCGGGTGCTGCAGGCCCAGGGCATCAAGGTACTACGGGGAGCCGCGGGCCAAGCCAAGGCCGCCGCTGAGGCATTCGCCGCGGGAGCGCTGAAGGATTCGGGCGAAGGCTGCTCGGGCCATGGAGACCACGGGCACGAATGTACCCACTAACTTGCTCTAAAGCCGGGCTCCCACGCCCAGCGCTGCGTGCCCTATATCCTTGAGCCCTGACCCGGTGAGGAGGATAATGACAGATTCCTCTTTTTCAATTTCATGCTTTACCTTGAGGTAGGAAGCGAAGGCGCAGGCGCTGGAAGGTTCGGCAAAAAGCCCGCTGCCAGAGGCCAGGAGGTGCTGGCTTTCCAGTATTTCCTCGTCTGTGACAGTGACTGCTTTACCGCCATATTTCTTCATCTTTTCAAGGGCGAATGCGCCGTTGCGCGGCACATCCACGGAAATGGAGTCGGCTAACGTCTTAGAAGGAATGGTGGTAAATTTCCCAGTCTTCAGCGCTCTCGCCAAAGCTGAAGACCCTTCCGCCTGACAAGCCCAAACTACGGGCATAGTGTCGACCAAACCTAACCGCAGCATATCTTCGAAACCCTTGATGATGCCTGACAGTATGACTCCATCGCCAGTGGGCACGAAAACGTGGCCGGGAGAACAATACTTAGTTTTAAGGTGTGTTCCATCCGGTTTCTGTGTCGCACAACTTCTCAAGGCGTTTTTGGCGGAATTAGTGTCGCGCAACGCGCCTAAGGCTTTGGCTATCTCGAAGGAAGCGGTTTTCTTGCCCTCTATCGTGAGAGGATTATAGGCGGTATTGCGGGAAAGCACCTTTGACTTTGCGGTGTATTCCAGAGAATCGTCAAAGGCCTTGTCGTAGGTTCCCTGCACCTCCACCAGCCGGGCTCCGTATTGAAGAACCTGAATCCTCTTGGCGGCAGGCGCCGCGGCGGGAAGAAATACCCTTACGCTTATGCCCGCCGCGGCACCGACGCAGGCCATGCTGGAAGCCGCGTTGCCCGTGGATGCCAGGGCTATCTCCCTAATGCCGTGCCTGATGGCAAAGGCCGCTACAAGATTGCTCGCCCTGTCCTTGAAGGAGCCGGATGGATTACAGGTATCATCCTTGAGAAAGAGCCCGGGTGCATCCAGCAGCTTCCTGAGCCGCCCAGGCGCCCAGAGGGGAGTGTCGCCCACAGGAACTGAGGGGAAGTATTTTGCCTCCACCGGCAGGGGGATGGTTATTCCATTTTTTGCGATTTGAAATTCGGGATCTCCTTCCTCTGCTTCCCACAGGCACTCGAGAACTCCCTGTAGAGGCTGATCGGCCTCCTGCCCCGCTGCGCAGGACTGGCACAAGTAGGTGCCGGGAGCTATGTCATAGGTTTTTCCGCAACGGGGGCAGGAATAGAACCATCTCATGAACGCTGTTCCAGGGCATAAGGAAGGGCAGCGTAGAAGGCCGCGCATTTCTCCAGATCGTCTATCTTGTTCACCTCGTTGGGGGCATGAGCCTGATCCTCATCGCCCGGCCCGAATCCTATGCAGGGAATCTGGTGCCGGCCGCATATTGCCACGCAGTTCGTTGAGAAGGTCCACTTGTCCACCACAGGCGGCTTGCCATAAAGATCGCCATAGGCTACCACACCGGCGCGCACCAGGGGATGATCGGCCCTGATTTTCCAGGTGGGGAAGTAGAGTTCCTGGGAAAAGACTTTCCCCGTATATGCCGGCTGCCTGTACTCGGGCATCTTGACCGTGAAGCTGTCCACCCCGGCTTCTCGCAGGACTTTTTCAACTTGGGCTATGGCGATCGCATCGTTCTCGCCCCAGGTCAGGCGCCTGTCGCAATAGAGCATGGCCTGGTCGGGCACGGCGCACTGACTTGGTCCCTGAACCTTGATCTGGGAGACGACAATGGTACCCTTGCCCAAGAACTCATCCTCATCAGGCTTGAGTTCGCTGTTCAGTTGCTCTATGGCCAGAGCTGCCCGAGCGGCCTTGTAGGCCGCCGAGTCTCCCCGCTCGGGCGCCGAACCGTGGCAGGAGCGGCCCCTGATATCTATCTGTATCTCCATGCGGCCCCGGTGACCCCTGTAGAGCTGGCAGGATGTGGGTTCCGTTGATACGACAAAATCGGGAGTAAAACCTTCTTCCTCGATCAGATGCTTCCAGCATAGGCCATCGCAATCTTCTTCCATAACGGTAAAGGTGAAGAAAACCGTGAAGTCGCCCTTGTACGCCAAATCCTTGAGTATTCGTGCTGCGCTGATCATGGACGCGGCTCCGCCTAACTGATCTGTGGAGCCCCGGCCATGGACGAGGCCGTTGGCGATCATGCCAGAAAAGGGAGGGGTCTTCCATTGGCTTTCATCGCCAATGCCCACCGTATCGATATGGGCATCGAAAACCAGTTTTTTCTTCCCATCGCCGATCTGGCCAATGAGGGATCCCAATCCATCGATCCTGAGGTTTTCCATCCCCGCTTCCTGGCAAAGGCGCTTCAGTAGTTCTATCCGAGGGCCTTCGGTGCCGCTATGGGCGGGTACTTGTATGATCGTGCCCAGGGTCCTGGCGCTGTAATCCTTGTACTCAGCCGCTTTTTGAAGAATAGCTTTAGAAATTTTCATTGAATTCCTTCCATGTTTTTCCATAGTCGTGAAGCCTGCACTCTCGCTTCAGCTTGAATAGCCTCATAATCGAAAAGGGGCTTTCTGTCCTTTATTCTAAGCGCTCCATCGACGGCTACGCTTTTTACCGATCTGGAGCTCAGACCGAATGCCAGATGGCCCGCCAGATTGGCGGATTCCAGCGGAGTGGGAGGATCGTAGTCCCAGTGAACCAAGTCGGCGGGGTAGCCGACCTCGAGCTGGCCGAAACCTGTGCCGAAGTAGGCTTCCATGAGACGGTTACCCCTGTCCAGGCAACTCAGGAAATCCCCGGGCCACCAGGGGCCAGTGCTCTCTCTGTGTCGGAATACGGCAAACTTAAACTCCTCCAGCATATCGGCGCCCATGCCGTCGGTACCCAGCACAACATTGGCCTGGGTATGGAGGAGGCTGTTATACCCCACCGCATTGTTCATGTTGGATCGTGCGTTATGAGCCAGGAAAGCCTTGCGCCTGTTCATAATTTCCACCTCGGCCCTGGAAAGCCAGAGACCATGGGCTATGATGCTTTTTTCGTTCAATACTCCCAGCTCGTCCAGTCTGCTTATAAGGTCTTTGCCATGGCGGCTGTGGGACTCGGCGGGATCGAATCTATCCTCAGCCAAGTGTATGTGCAGTCCCCTCTTTGTCCTTCGGGCGGCGTCGGCCAGGAGTTCCATGCTTTCAGCCGACAGGGTGAATCCCGCATGCCCCCCTATAGCGGCTTGCACTAATGAAGAGCCTATTTTCGATTGCCCTTTGTCCAGCTCCTCGGCGAAGCGGATATTCTCCCTCACTCCCGCGAGTGCGCCTTCCTTGCCGTTCCTGTCCGTTGTCTCGTAGCAGAGAATTCCCCTGATGCCCAGGCTTTCATAGCCTTCCCGCAGAACCGAAAGGCTCCCGTCTATGCAGGAGGGGCTCGCATGGTGATCCACCAGGGATGTTACGCCGGCGAAGAGGGCATCGGCGCAGCCCGCCAAGGCACTAGCCTTGAGAATGGGGAAATCTATGGCTCTGTCCAGCCTCCACCAAAGGTGCTGGAGAATCTGGATAAAGTCACTGGAAGGAGCTATGGCTGCAGTGATACCCCGGGCGAGGGCTGAATAGAGATGGGTGTGGGCGCAGACCAAGCCGGGGGATAGGTACCCGCCGCTGCCAGCCTTTTGAGCTTTGGGATAGAGCTGGGCTAGGTTTTTCCCTATAGCGGCAATGCGGCCGGAAGCTTCCCCGCCCTCCCCGGGTTCCCAAGCCGCGAGGTCCAGGGGGCCTGAGACTTCCGGGGGATTGAAGGATAGGAGCCTTAGGTTTTCAAAAAGTATCATAAGCGCTTCTCCAGCAAATAGGAATGATTCCGGTAGACTTCCCGGGCAAGGGCTATCATGGCGGCTGCCTTGGGAATCGATGAACTACCGTTCCATCCCGAGTAATCCAGGTTGAAGACTCTAGCGCCTGCCTCGGTTCTCAACACAAGGGAGGGGAGGGAATCCAGGACGAAGGCGAAGCCTGGATTGGACGATGCTTTCAATTCGTCAGCATTGTCGAAAAGCGTGGCTTTATCCTTGCAGGGGTCGCCTTGATAAGGACAAAAAAAGCCGCAGTTGCCGCATTCATTGCAGTACCTGTCTATATGGAGTATCTGGGACCACTGAAGAAAGGGGCCTGGCGATTCAATAAAAAGATTGGCCCTGTTGGGGCAGACTTCCACGCAGCGCAGGCAGGCCGAATCGCAGGAAAGGCAGCGTTCGGCTTCCCGAGCGGCAAATCCAGGGTCTTCCGCATCGAGGGAAAAAAGCAGTTCACCACGCTTCAATAGCTTTTCTCTCTGGACAGCCGGAGCCTTATAGTCTGGAAGAGGGAGGGTCTTGCCCAGGCCTGCGAGAATAGAAGCCGCTGCCGCTCTCCCATCGGCCTCAGCAGCGATTATCGAAGAGGGCCCTCGTCGTGCATCGCCGCCCATATACAGCCCTTCTACTTCCGTAGCCATGGTTTCTGGATTGATCTCCGGAAGTTTTCCGTCTTGAATTTTTATTCCCAGGTGCTCCAGAAGAGCCAGATCAGAGGTTTCTCCTATGGCGCTTATAAGAAGATCGCAGGGAATATCCATGCTCTCGCTCGAAGGCAGGGGTTTTCGCCGCCCCGAAGAATCCTTTTCGCCGAGGTACATTTTCCTCAAGCGCAGGCGGCCGGGACTGGCGCCTTCGGGAAGCGTCAATTCTAATAAGGCAGATGAACCCGATCCTGCGGACTTGCCATCCAGCCTAGGTTGAGCGCCGGACATTCTCTCGCTCAGGTCGCTGGCTTCAGAAAGGGCGTTCTCCAGTTCTTCCTTGTCAGCGGGCATTTCCGCCCTGCTGCGCCTGTAGGAGAGGAGGACTCTTTCCACGCCCTCGATGCGAGTGGCTGCCCTCACCGCGTCACATGCAGTATTGCCCCCTCCCGCTACTACGATTTTTCGCAGTCCCTTCATGAAACCCAGGTCGCCGACGTTGAATCGCCTGAGGAATTCCAGGGCTCCCATGGATCGCACCCCCTCATCTTCCAGGCTAAGGGTCTTTTCCTTTTCGGCTCCCGAAGCCAGGAAAAACCGGGAGAATCCCTGGGCTTTCAAGGGTTCCAGGGACTCGATCCTTATATCGAAGGCAAAGTCTACGCCCAGAGCGGCTATTCTTTGCATGTCCCTTTGGATGCCTTCTCTAGCCATACGGAATGGGGGAATCGTATGTACAGGTACGCCGCCGGGCGCCGGGCCCGCCTCGAATACCTTGACCTGGATCCCCGACATGGCCAAGTGGAAGGCGCAGGCCAGGCCGGCGGGCCCGGCGCCTATCACCGCCACCTTAGAACGCAAGGTCAGGGCTCCGGTTTCTCGGCCGGAAGCCTGGGCAGTTGCGGCATCGGTAGCGAAGGTGTCGAATACTCCAACCTGTACCGAGGACGAGGCCTCGGCCAATTTTTTCACGTCCCTTATGCGCACAGAGCCTTCGTAGTCCACCCTGGAGCAGTGGTCCTGACAGACATGGTCACAGAGAGTTCCGGTGATGGCAGGAAGAGGATTGTCCGAAAGCACGGTGGCCAGAGCCTGATCAGCCTCGCCCCGACTCATGGCGTCGATATAGGCGGGGACTTTTTGCCCTACCGGACAGGCGGCGATGCAGGGCGCGGCGAAGCAGTCGAAGAGGGGAAGCTTCAGGGGAATCGATGCTTGTCCCTGCTTCCAGTCGGCCTTGTATTCAGGGGCGTTCAGCGTTTTTTCAGCCAGGGCTGCCAGGGCGCCTGGATCCTGTTGACCCTGCTCTAGGGGAAGGGGAAGGGCATCTGCCACAAGCCGGGCAATCTGGGCCAAGCGAAGATAGCCACCCGGCTTGAGTATGTCGGTGGCCA
>CAZHSK010000030.1:11884-13026 GCA_964535235.1 uncultured Treponema sp.
CGGGCAATCTGGGCCAAGCGAAGATAGCCACCCGGCTTGAGTATGTCGGTGGCCAGGGTGAGTGGACCCAGCCCTGCCTTGATCAAGGCTCCGGCGTTGAGGGCGGATACGCCTCCTGAGTAGGAGAAGCGCATGGTGGGGTCTCTCAGCGAGGACTGGAGCTGGGCCGCCAGGTGTATGGTAAGGGGGAATAAGGCTCTGCCCGACATATAGCGCTCCCCTCCTGGCAGCCTTTCGCCCTCGTTTTCGTTGGCCAGGGTATTGGACAGCTTTATTCCGAAGCGTCTTCCTTTTTCCTTGGCCGCCGCCCCCAGATTTTTGCAGAGTTGGAGTGCGTCGCCTATCTGCAGGTCCTGCTCGAAGCTCTCCCTTTTAACTTTGATTCTCTCCCAGCCCAAACGATCCAGGATCGAACGGGCCTTGTCATAGCCCAAGAGTGTGGGATTGAGTTTTATGTAACTGTCGAAGCCCTTTTCCTGCAGCAAGTACCTGCCTATGCCTTCGATTTCCGCAGGCGGGCAGCCGTGCATGGTAGAGAGCGTTACCGAGTGAACTGGCCGAACGGGCATATGGGCTGCCAGTTGTCTGGCCTTTTCCGCAGCCGCTTCTCCAAATGCCCGGGCAAAGGGAGGGCTTTTTATAAAGGCTTCTAGCTCTTCCATCGCCTGGGACCAATAGGGAAAGGTCTCGGGTCTGCGCATCCCTTCTATGAATCCGTCCATTTTTTGGGTTTTTATGCCTTCCAGGCTATAGCCGACGGACATATTGAAAAAAAAGTCGCCGGGTTTCTTGGACCAGAGAAATGCGAACAGATTCACCAGAATCCAAGCGTTGAGATACTCCCTCCTGGCTTCCTCTAGGCTCAGCTCGGTGGACCACTCCACATTGTGCCCCTCGTCCAGGGCATCGATGCAGGGTTTGTCCAGTTCAAGCCTGTCCTTGATTTGCACGGTCTTGAGCTCAAAAACCCTGGAGCCGGCCAGGTAGGCCGAGAGGATGTTGGGAGCGATCTGCGTGTGGGGTCCGGCGGCCGGACCGATGGGAATACTGGCTCTTCCCGACATGACGGTCATACCGGGGCTTTCGGTTTCCAGCTCAAAGACCGGGAAAAACAGGGCCGAAGGTATTTCGAATATGGAGCC
>CAZHSK010000031.1:0-12720 GCA_964535235.1 uncultured Treponema sp.
TCTTCGATTTCCCTGATGATATTGAAGTTGCCGAAGCGGATGCCCATGGAGTTGCCCGTGGGGGCGGCTCTCAAGAGCTGCTTGATGGCTACTTCGGGTCCGGGGTTGGTCGTGTAGAAACCCTGGGACTTGGTGAGCTCGTATGCGGCGTTGGTGATGGGCAGATAGCCGGTGCTCTGGTGCCAGAATGCCTGATTCTCAGGCAGGGAGATAAAGGCCATGAAATCGGCTACGCCCTTGTAGTCGTTCTTGGGCTTGCCGTTGAATACCCAGAGGCTGGCCCCGCCGATAATAGAGTTCTGGGGCGCGCCCTTAACATCGGGATAGTAGGGGAGGGTGGCTACGCCGAATTCGAACTTGCAGGTGTTCTTGAAGTTGGCGTATCCGCCGATGGACTCGAAATGCAGCCCTACGCGGCCTGAGGAGAAGAGGGGATTAGCCTTGTTTTCGCGTCCGCCATAGATGAAGACGCCGTCCTTGGACAGGTCGGCTATGGTCTGGAGGTGGCGAATTACGATTGGGGAGTTGAAAACCAGCTGGGTGTCCAGGCCGTCGAAACCGTTGTTTCTGGTGCCGAAGGGCAGGTTGTGCCAGGCTGAGAAGTTCTCCAGCTGAATCCAGGAGATCCAGTTGGTGGAGAATCCGCCTTCCATGCCGGAGGCTTTCAGTTTCTTGGCCATTTCGAAGAATTCGGGCCATGTGACGGGGGGCTTTTCAGGGTCCAGTCCGGCTTTCTTGAAGGCATCCTTGTTGTAGTACATGACCGAGGTGGAGGAATTGAAGGGAAGGGAGAGCATCTTGCCATCGGAGGTGGAATAGTAACCGGTGATGGTGGGGATGTAGACCTTGGGATCGAATTTCTCGTTGTTCTCGGCCATAAGCTGGTAAACCGGCTTTACGGCGCCCTTGGCGGCCATCATGGTGGCCGTGCCTACTTCGTAAACCTGGATGATGTGCGGTGGCTGTCCCGCGCGGAAGGCCGCGATGCCGGCGTTCATCGTGTCGCTGTAGGAGCCCTTGAATACGGGGACTACTTTGAAATCCTTTTGAGTTGCGTTGAACTTATCCGCCAGAGCCTGTACCGTATCGGCGTTCTTGCCGGTCATGGCATGCCAGAACTCTATGTTAGCCTGAGCCCAGGCTCCTGCGATGGCGAGGAAGACCATTGCCACAAGTGCAATTTTCTTCATTACGATTACCTCCTTGGTAGGTTGAAAAAAGTACTAACGAGTACTAAATCGCGCGCACTCCAGTGTAACCCCGAATGGGCATGCTGACAATGAAAAATTTGTTAAAACCGCTCACAATGCCCAAAAACTGATCAACCGCCGCTGCGGCCCAGGAGCCTTAAAGCCCTGTCGGGGAAATCGGTGATAAGGCCTGTCACTCCCCAGGCTATTAGTTTTTCCATGTCTTTAATCTCGTTAGGGGTCCATACATATACATTGAACCCGGCCTGGCGAAGTGCCTGGACTGTTTTTTCATCCAGGTACCTGTAATTGGGATTCAGCGCCACCGCGCCCAAGGATTCCAGCAGGCTTACGGGATCTGGAATGGGTTTGTCGATGAGGGCTGCCACGGGAATCTGGGGCTGGGCTTTTTTCATTCTGGCCAGATACCCATGGTTGAATGATGAAACCAAAACCCTGTCCTCCATTTCCAGTTCCGATATCAGGGCGGCGGTCTTTTCTACTATCCATGTGTCGCAGGATCTGTCGGTCGCGTCCTTAATCTCCACATTCACCCTCCAGTCCAAATCTTTGGTCAGGCTGAGGGCTTCTCTGAGCGTGGGTATCCTGAGGCCGGCAAAAACCTGGAGCTCTGCGGGGCTGACACGGCCGGAGGCTACTTGGCCAAAGGGATCGCTCGCTCCATACCAGGATCCGGCATCCAAGGACTTTAGCTCCTGGAGCGTGAAATCATAGACAGTCCAGGGCTTGCGCTCGGGGAATCGCAGCTTGGCATTAGTGGTTCGAATGAGATTGTCGTCGTGCAGCACCACCAGCTCACCGTCCGAGGAGGCGGCCACGTCCAACTCCCAATAATCGGCGCCGCTCTCCCAGCCCAGGCGGGCGGCCGAGAGTGTGTTTTCGGGGGCAATGCCCCTGAATCCGCGATGAGCCATGACAAGGGTTGTTTCTGGTTGAGCCATTGAGGGTTCCTTTTGTGGTGGATAGTTGATTTCTATCTGCGGCCCCGAACCGCAGGCCAGTGGCAGGCTGGTGGCGATGAGGAGCAAAGGAAGCAGGATCAAGCGAGAATGGAAGCTTCGGCGCTCGTTTCCCAGTAAGAGCTGGGCTTCAATTTTCATGATTGGATTCGGACGCACCCGAGTATACTACGGCAAGGAGGGCAAGGTGTCGAGAACCCTCGTGTGAGGATATGTGGATTTCAGGGTCTCCAGCAGTCCTCTAGCTTTCGAGATAGCTTCTTCCTCATCTGAGCTTAAGAGAGCGAGGGCTTTGAGCCTGAAGGCATCGAAGACAAGCCTGTTGTCGAAGCGCTCAAGCATTTCTGTATCAGCCCAAGGCTCTACAAGGGATAGAAGTGCCTTCCTTTGGATAGGATCGCCTGCATTCATGAGCCTGGCTTTGCCGATATCCCGTGACAGCGCCGGATAACCGCCTGCGGTCTGAAGCATGAGTGCTATGGTTGCCCCTAAAAAGAGGGCGAACGCGGCGGCCAGGAGGATTTTCCAAGGGAAGCCCCTGCCCGGTCTTTTTTTCCAGAAAAATAAGCATAGGGGGATGGAAAGGAGGCTTAAGACTATTCCTATGATCTCGGCAGCCGTGCGACGGTACTCCAGCACAACTTTTTCTTTTGAGGGGAAGATGAGCATAAAGCCCGGGGCGATGGGGTAGAGTTTTTCTCCAGCTAGGGATTTCCATCCGGGAGCGTAAGATATCCTTATGTAGTGGGCTTTTCCGGGCGCTCTGGTGCTGAAAGTTATATTGAAGTTGTCCACATGCTCCGCGGTGATAAAAGGAGGGTTTGGGGTTTGGGAATCCGGTGAGGATGACGCATCATCGCCTCTGGCTTCTCCCTCCTCCATAAGTGCTCTTTTGGCAAGACTTAGGTTTCTGTAGCCTTCATAGCTTGGCCAGGATTGGCTCGAGTCGGCACGTTGGGCGTAAAGTTCCTTGTCCGCAAACTCGGAACTTACAAAAGGCAGTTCGTAGAGTTCGTACTCTCTGAAAAAACGGTAGTAATCGGTTCTGAAGCCCCCGGCTCCGGCCTCGATCACGTTCAAGGCAGACTCGGGCAGTACGCTCACATAGCTAGCCCGGTGGCCTTTGAATTCAAAGACTGAAAACTTCCCAGTCGTATAATCAAGCCGGAAATCGGGATGGTTTTCAAAAAGATCGCGTATTTGCTCTGAGTGGGTAATTATGTATCGAGCGTTTAGCAAGAGAAATCGGGCTCTCCATGATTCGGGATCTATTTTGGAATAAATGCGTTCGGCCTCGGGATCCACCGGATTGGGAGAGTAGGAGCTTTGCAGATAGGTGGCAGCCCTGGCCATCATGCTGGATCCGTAATGTATGCCTTCCGAACTAGGGAATCCCGTGAAAAGATACAGGTTTTCGAACGCGCGCTCCGATCCGAAATCCCTGTTATCCCTTTGATCCTGCTTTTCCCAAAGAAATCGCCCATCGTTAAAAGTTCCCTGGTAGCGTTCCATCAATTCTTTCATGGCAGGCCATTCCGATTTTACTTCGTAACCTGAATAATTCCATAAGAACCATGATGGCGCGTTGTGCGGCAGCGTATTGCCTATCGCGATGCCGGACACAGTAAGCAGCAGCATCGCGCAATTCGAAATAAGTGAGCTGGAATTTTTCACTGCGGAATTATTTTTAAGTCTTTCGCGCCTGCGTCCTTTTCTGCCCAGCCATTCAACAACGGAATCCAGGGCAAGAGACAGGCCAAGGGCGCAGAACAGCAGGGCCGTAGGGACAAAGCGTATATCGGGCATACCAAGCCCCGGGGCGATGAAGAACAAAAAAGCGCAGCAGGCGAGGGCGTAAAAAAGAAACATAAAAAGCCTGCGTTCCAGGGGAGGCCTCCGGCGATAAAAGGCCAGGAAAGCGAAGAGGAGGGCAGCGGGTCCCCACACCCATGCCAGAGTTTGGCTCGCAAAATCCTTGGGGGAGGAAAAGTGCCAAAGTAGGCTTATGGGTTGAGCCCAGCGGCGGGTAAGGATCATGGGTAAAAGCCAGAAGGACAGTATCAGAAGGGCTATGACATAGGTGGAAAGCATCCTGTAGACAATGAGCGCTTCCTTGGGGGGTTTGCTTTTCGGTCGTCCATTTCCAGCCTTTCGCGCGAAAAGTCCGAGAATCAATTTGAAGGCGGGGAAAAAGGGAAGAAAGAAGGCCGGCATGAAAACGAAAAAATGGCAAAGGCCTGTGAGTGCAAGTAGAATTCCGCTTGCAATCCCGCTTCGTTTTTCCCGCCAATCCTTGGACACCGATGCGACAAGGAGAGGCAGGAAGGCAATTGCCCAGGAAAAGCAGAACTCGCCCGCAAGAGTGGAAAGCCAATTGCCACCAAAAATCGAATAGGACTCGTTAAAAAGAAAAAGAAGACTCAAAACCGATGCCAAGGCTCCCGCTCGCCTTTTACCCCGTATGGAAGAGGCGGCGAGGAACATGGTGAGGGGAAGGGCGAAGACTCCGGCCACCGTGGCCAGTTTAAGCGCCACACTCAGAGGCACAAGGAAGCCTAGAAGCGCCGCGGCGAGGAAGGGAAGAATAAAGTAGTGCTGGCCTTCCAGGTAGCCGAAAAAATTGGCCTGACTGAACCCGAAGAGTCTGCCCCGGGGAAGAAAATCCTCTCTCAAGGTTTTCAATACCTGAAACCAAGACGCGCTGTCCCCTCCGGTGAGGATAGTGTCCTGGAAAAGAAGGCGCAGGTCAAAACGGCTGGCCAAAACAGCGTAGACTGCAAGCAGGGTAAGCCATGACAGGATGTTTTCCGCTTTTGCGTTATTAGGAGGTTTTATGAGGTTTAGCTTTGGTTCTGTAGCAAGGCGGCCGATTTTGCGCATGGTCGCTTCCCTAGCCGGCAAGGAGAAGAATAGCCGCGCAGGCCAAGACCACGCCTGCAATACGTCGCAGGCTTAGGCCCTCCCCGAACAGCATCGCAGCGCCCAGAACAACCAGGGCTGTCACCGCCGTGCCCATGAGGGGGCTTAACTTGCTCAAGTCCTGTTTTCGCAGAAGGAGGGTATAGAAGACGAAGGATGAGGCGTAGAGTCCGGCGGCACCTCCTGCCACGGCAATCCAGGATGCGCTCATAAGTTTCATTCCCCCGGCATACTTCATGAGCAGCTGTGCCGAGGCGGAGAAGAGAATGCCGAGTATCAGCAGAAGGTAATTCAGGGCTGTCCTCCCTGGGTTTCAGTAAGCTCTTCGAAGGATCTTTCCTTGATAAGGTAATGGGGCCGATGTTTGGCTTCCATGAACAGTTTGCCCAGGTACTCGCCTATGACACCCATGAATATAAGCTGAATTCCCCCGATTATGAGGATGCTGATGAGGAGGCTCGTCCAGCCTTCCACCGCCTTGTCGCTGAAAAGCCTGATGATAAGCGCGTAGAGTGCGTAGATGAAACCGGCGCCAGATATGGCCAGGCCGGCCAAGGAGGCGAGCCGGAGGGGCCTTGTGCTGAAGGATGTGATGCCATCCAGGGCCAGGGAGAGCATTTTACCCAGGCTGTACTTGGAACTGCCGCTTCTCCGTGCTCCGGGCGAATACTGAAGCTCGCTGCTGGAAAATCCTATCCAGGGAACGGCTCCCCTAAAAAATAAAGCCCTTTCATCCATGGAGAGGAGGGCCTTCACCGCCTTGCGGGAAAGGAGGCGGAAATCGGCCGAGCCCGGCTCGATTCTCACTTCTCCTAAAGAATTCATGAGAGAATAGAAGAGCCAGGCGCTGAGCCTTTTTCCAAGGGATGTCCGCGCGCCTTCCCCCGGTTCTGACTCGATCCGTTTCGTGTTTACCACATCGAAGCCCTTTTGGAATTCTCTGATCATGGCGGGCAGCAGGGAGGGGGGATGCTGGAAGTCTCCGTCCATGGTGATGACGCACTCGCCCCTGGCGGCTTCGAGCCCTGCCCTCAGGGCGGCCTGGTGTCCGAAATTCCTGCTCAAGCTCAAGAATGCCAGACGGTTATCCTTGCCCGCTAGGTTTCTGAGCAGGGCAAGGCTGCCATCGGTGCTTCCGTCGTCCACAAAAAGGATCTGGAAGCTGCAATTACCTTCCAGGACATCGATGAGGGCTGTCGCCAGGGCATTGATGTTGGATTCCTCATTGTAGACCGGCACCACAACGGTCAGCTGCATCCTGGTTTCCCTTTGCTCATGAGACAATCCTAGCCCATCGGCTTCAGGCGCGCAACAGCGCGGCCTTCCCGATGGCCTGCCATCGGGAAGGCCGCGCCGCTCTTTACACATCCAACAAGGCCGCGCCCTTGATGCGCCGGCCCGGCTTCGTTAGGATGTCCGCCCAGGAGGCCTCCTATGGTCGCAGGCGATGGCAATGGCGGACAGAAATGGGAAACCCTCTCCACGGAGCGCAAGTATTCCGGGGGAGTATTCTCGGTATTGGAAAAAATTTGCCGGGCTCCCGATGGGCGACAAGGAGTCTTTTCCTTCATCCAGGCAAGGGAATGGGCCGTTGTAGTTCCACTCCTGGGAAGGGGATCAGATGCCCGTTTCCTTATGGTGCGCCAGTACAGGCATGGTTCCGAAGAGGCCAGCCTGGAGTTTCCAGGCGGCGTGGTGGAATGGGGGGAAGATCCAGAAAAGGCCGCCGCCAGGGAATTGTCCGAGGAAACCGGCTATATAGCCTCAAAGCTCTTTCACGTGGGCACCGTCTATCCCAATCCGGCCATCCAGGACAACCGCTTCCATGTCTATCTGGCTCTGGATCCCCTTCCCGAGGCAGCGCGAAACCTGGATGAGCATGAAATAGTCGATGCCGATCTTTTTCCCGCCAAGGAAATTTACGATTCCATGGGATCGGGCGAGCTTACGCATGCACTCATGTGCACAGCCCTCTTCTTAGTGGAAAAGAGCCTTGCCCGGATGGGAATCCAGGTGTTTACCTAACAGCCGTCAGCTGCTTCTTTTTGATAAAATACAGTACTAGGCTGCCCACGGCGAAGATGCTGAAGGAAGCGAAAAGCCAGCGGTAACCGGCCTGCTCCACGATCAATCCTCCCAGAGCGCTTCCAAAAAAGGCAGGAAAACCCATCCCCACCCCCAGGAGTATAGCCATTCCCGTTGTGCGGTCAGCGGGAGGGGTTTTTAGGTTGACGAATACGACGGTGGCGGGCTGGAAAAGACCATAACATAGAGAATGCAGCAATTGACCTGCGATGGCGCCTGCCTTGGAAGGGAAAATCGCATACGTGAGCATTCTCAGCACAATAGCGGCAGATGCCAGGGCTATGGCCTGCATTGGGCTTCGCTTGGCCATGAAACGCCAGGCCAATATCATCATGGGTATTTCCGCAATCGCGCCCAGGGCCGACATGGCGCCTATGGCCTGCCACTCCAGTTCTTCCACCAGATACAGGGAGAAAAAGGAGTTTATGGGTGCCATGGCGATTCTTCCCAGAACGATGACAGCCAAACCTAAAAGGAAGGTACTGTCTATCCATCCCAGGGAAAGGTGCTTGGATATTGTAGATGAAGGACCTTCGCCCGCTTCGGGCAGCTTTTTAAGGCCAACAAGGAAAATGCAGGTCAAGAACGCCATGACGGCAGCCATGACCATGGGGGAACTCTCTTCGAAGCCCGGAGTAAACTGCACCACCAGGGTGACAAGAACAAAGCCTAGGGAACCCACTCCCCGCATAAGTCCGTAGGTGGGGGTTTTCAAACCCCTTTGCTGATCTTTTTCGATGGACTTTAAAAGTGAAGTGTCCAAGACGGGCACAGGGGTTTTCAAACCCAGGGAAACCAATCCAAGGCCAATCATCGCGGCCGTACTGTGATTGATGGATACCAATAATCCCATGCCCAGAATTACTGCCAGGCCGGAAGCGACAAGAAAGGGGTTGAAACGGCCCATGGCATCGGCTTTTCTTGCCAAGACGATGGGTCCTGCAATACCGACGAGCTCGAAAAGGCCAAGAAGCAGTCCTACGCCGGTCGGGCTATAGCCCAGACGCCTCAGAATGATCTGGAGATAAGGGGTTAAGCCATAAATGGCGAAAAAGAGAAAGTAGGTTGTTCCGAATTGCCTTCCTGTCAGGCTTTTCTTTTCCGAGGATTCCATGGCTGATCAAGCATAGAAATTACCGCCCTTTGCGTCAATCACGATAAGCGCGGGAAGCGCGCGAAGGCGCACAAGTCGAATTGCCTCCATACCTAGGTCGGCATGATCGACCACACGACTCTCCACTACATGATCCCGGGCTGTAAAGGCAGCGGCTCCGCCGATGCAGGCGATGTAGACTCCTCTGGCTTGGGTTAAGGCCTGGATGGCCGAAGCACCCCTTCCTCCCTTGGCTATGCTCACCAGCGAGGCTCCGGCTTGTGTGAATTCTCCCATATAGGGGTCCATTCTCGAGGCCGTAGTTGGGCCAAATGAACCGCTAACCCTGCCGGGGGCGGGGTCGGTGGGGCCTGCGTAGAAAACTGGATGTTCCGTCATGTATGCCGGCGGTTTTGCTCCGCTCCGCATAAGCGCTTCGATGCGGGCATGGGCTACATCCCTGGCGAGGGTGACTGTGCCTGAAAGTAAGAGAGGGGTGCCCGAGGGCAGTCTTCGCAGTGCCTCGAGCCAGGATTCCTTGGGGCTGTCGAAATCAATTTCCACGGCTCCAGGCAAAATAGCCGTCCCAGAAGGCATAAGCCGTGCGGGATCGTCCTCCAGGCACTCCATATACCAGCCTTCTTCATCTATATAAGCCCTGGCCTTGCGATGGGCCGAGCAGGAAATTCCTACTGCGACAGGAAGGGTAGCCGCATGGCGGGAAAGGCGGATAAAGCGGGTATCCAAGGCTAGCTGACTGCCTCCCCACTGGGCTCCCAAGCCCGATTCAGCAGCGATCAAACCCATTTTTTCTTCCCATTCCCTGCTTCTCAAGGGTGTTCCGTCGCCTCCCGCCTCGTTGGGCAGCCTGTCTAAAAGGCCATAACTGGCCAATTCCAGGGCGTAAAGGCATTGGGATGCGGAACTGCCTCCCAGGACGGTGGCTATCGTATAAGGTGGGCAACCCGCCACGCCTAAGGCCTTTATGCGGGCTTCCAGGAGATTCTTCAATGGCCCGGGCTTGAGGAGGGCAGGGCTTTCCATGCTCAGACTGGTTCTGCTGGTGGATCCTCCTCCCTTGGCGGCGAAAAGAAGTTGGAGCGAATATCCTTTCACTGCCCTTATATCGATCAAAGCTGGCAGATTATCCTTGGTGTTGCGCTCGGTGAGGGCAGACTCAGGGCCGAGTTGGGAAGCCCTCAAGCGATGTTCGGAATAGGCTCTCCTAGCTCCTTCGGCTAGAAGGGCGGCTATGTCGGCCTCCTGACCCTTATCCCGGGAGATTGAGAAGTCCACGCCTTTCCATCCATATATCAGGGCCGTGCCCGTGTCCTGGCAGATCGGGTAAAGACCTTCGGCGGCTACGGTCGCGTTCCTTAAAAGGGTTTCGATCACGAAGCGTTCCAGGTCGGTGGCGCCTTCGTTCTTCAGCATTGCTGCAAGCTGTTCCAAATGACCCTTGGGGTATTTGAAGGCTATCTCGGAAAATGCCTTTTTCCCCAAAGCCACCAGGGCCTCGGCTTCTACAATGAGTCGGTCGCCGCTTCGCGTGGGCAAGGGCAGGTTCAGCTTCCTATAGTCATCCTTCAAGCCAAAATCGAGGAATGAATACAGGTCAGGCTGACTCATGAAGATTTCCTTTCATTTTTGGGCCGCCAGAAGATTTTCCGGATCGATACAGCCCCTACGGGGCAAATTTCATGGCAGCAATAACAGGTGATACAGGCCGAGTCGTCTATGAGTATCTGATGCTTCCCTTTGCCCCCATCGCCCAGGACGAGAGCCTTGGCGGGGCAGATGCGTACGCAGGCCGAACAGCCAATGCACTTCTCTTTATCGAAGACAGGCCTTTCGGCGAGTAGTTTTTTAACCAGAGGCTCGAGGTAATGGGGGATTTCGGCTAGGGAAGCGTTGGATTGGGCCGTGTAGGGCAGGAGCTTGAAGTTTTTTGCCTTGTCCTTTTCAGGCGAAAAGGATCCTGTATCGATGGCCGGGGATCGTGGATCCATGTCTCTGCGCAGTATCGCCTCTACAAGGTAGGGTATTTTTGTTGGCTCGTAACCGATTGTGGAGGCTCCAATCCAGTCCAGGGCCGCAGCATCGCTGGAAGCGAACACGAGGCCTAGGGGAAAGGGATTGCCGTTACCTGGGCCTTCGCCTTCCATGGCCACCACGCCATCCAGGAAATGGAAGCTGTTCTTAATAGAAAGGCCGAGGTCCACCAACATGGTGCCGAACTGCATTTTATCGGGAAATCGCAAGTGCATGGCGCTCTTACCCAAGGAAGGAACAAGTCCGAAGAGGTTCTTTATCGCCCCGGTATAGGATGTGAGCCTATGGGTTTTCAGCTTGGGCAGGTTCACGACCATGTCGCAGTCGTCCAATACCGATGCGAGCTTGAAGCTCTTGACCAACTTGGCATCGGGGACGGGCTTGGGCTCTCCGGGAGTAAAATCGACCCAGAGAGCTCCTTCTGCCAAGGCAGCCTGGTATATTCCCGAGGCCTTGCCTACCGCACGACCGCTCTGGTGCCCCGGCGAATCGCCCACCATGATGGTGGCAGCCTGGTTTTTTCTAAGAAAGCGTATTACGGCAGCCACAAACTCAGGGTGGGTCGTCACCGCATCAGAGGCCTGTGCGGCCTTGAGAAGGTTGGGTTTTACGAGTATGCGCTTGCCTCGGATATCGGGAAAACCTGCATCCCGGGCCGCCTGGGCTATGGTCTGGTCCAGGAGCTCGGGATCATAGCTCCCGCAGGGTAGGACAGCAACCTTAACGCTGGTCTTAACCCTGGTCTCTTCCCCCCTCACCAGGCCACGCCAAAGCCCAGGCTGGCGGCTGGGGACGAAAGTCCGGGCTTGAAATCGCCCGAAAGCCTCAGCATGAGGGATATGGGCACGTTATCCAGCAGGACCCTGGCTTCCAGCCCCATGCGCAGGGGGTTGGTGGCTGTCATGGGCATTGTCGAGCCTATATCGGCCTGGGCTGATAGCCCGGCCATAATGCTTTGGCTTTCATACCAAAGGCCTAGTCCGGCCCTGCCCTGGAAGCTGGCAAGAGAGAAATCGTAGACGAGGCCCGGGGCTATGCCCAAGCGGAGGCCCTGTATGGCATACGCTAAGGGAAGGCTCATCTCGGCCTCGGAAGCGGCACCTGGATATTGGGGCGTGGAAGCGCTGTTCCAAGCGAAACGGCCAAGGAGGGCTAAATCGATGCTTGCGGGAGAACCCAGACCTTGGAGGAACGACAGGGCGAATCCCGCGGCTGGCGCGATATCATAGGATCCTTCCAGGGCCATCATGGTGCTTGAACCCAGCTTGAAACCCAGGGCGATGGATCCGCCTCTGGGATAGGTGCCTAAAATTTCGGCGCTGGCCGGTAAAAGCCTGGAAATTTTAGGATCTGGGAAATAGAGAAGTCCCGGCCTGGCGGCCTGGGCTCCCGAAGGGACGATCAGGGAACTGGAATCGATCCGGAGCTTGGTAGTGAACACAATGGCCGGGTCAGGCTCGGTGCTCTCACTGGCGGTTTCCGCTGTGCTAGCTTCCGGTGCGAGAGGCCAAAGGGAAAGGCCGAGGAGATACTCACCGTCTGGCAGTATTTTCCCCGAAGCGTCCCTGCCATCCCAGGCAAAACGCTGCGACCAGGTGGTAAAGACAGGCAGTTCCTTCTCGACATATACAGCGCCGAGGCTATCGCTTACCTTCACCCTTCCCCTACCGGGGGCGGTGATGGTGAAAGTCAGCACAGAGCGGCCGTATAGTCCCTTGTTGGATGGATTGAAGAGTTCGGGTTTGAGCTTCCACTCCCTTATTTCAAAGGCTGAAGGGCTCAGATTCACATTTAGGATCGAGGTGCGTTGCCATTGTATGGTGAGGCTCAGCTTCTGCTCTTCGTAGCCGAATTTCTTGATTGCGATATTGCGTCGGCCTACAGGAATTTCCACCATATAGCCCTGAACCTTTTGCCCGTCCACATATACCAAGGCATCGGGTGGGGATATTTCAAGGGCCAGGTAGCCGGTATGAGGCTCGAGTTCGAGACTGACGGTATACTTGGTATTTTCCAGCACTACTAAAGAAAATTGGGAGGGGTAGAAATCCTTCGCCCAGGCCGAAATAGTATGAGGACCGGGAGCCAGGGTTCCCGACCATGTGGAAAAGGCTGCCGTGCCCCCGTCGATGGATATCCAGGCATCGGAAGGATCTGCGCTTATGTTGACGATTGCCTCGCCGGGACTCGTGGCCGTCTTCGTGCTCACGGAGATGGATGCAGGCTTGATGTCAAAGGCTGAAACTGTCAAGGCGAAGAGGACAAGGAAAGCCGCGGCTAGAAAATATTTCTTTCCTATCATAATGATAGAACCATAATGCATAGAAAAGCAGGGCGCAAGGGAGAAGCGAAACAAACCGCAGCAAGGTTGGAGAGACGGATAAGCCCGGGGAAAAAACCT
>CAZHSK010000032.1:0-11718 GCA_964535235.1 uncultured Treponema sp.
ATAAATGCAAGGAAGGGAAGCCGAACTCTCAGGCCTGCTGGCCTAGGGTATAGAGGAGTTTCCCAGCATGAGAGGGCTGCCCATGAAAAGGGCAGCCCTCTTTTTTGTGTTGCCGATGCGCGTTGTCAGCGCCGGATTCGCCGGAAAGACTGGTTTACCCGGGCAAAAAAAACCGCCAGGGGAAAAATTCTCTGGCGGTTTTTCTCGTATGCGCGCTGCGATAGGCCGCTGCTCTTCCTACCGAGGCGGCCCGTAAATGACGTAGTAGACGGTTCTGCCATCGAAGCTGTTGATGATCTCATGTTCCTCGGTGGGCATGATCAGGATGGCCATGCCGGGGGTGAGGGCATGGGATTCCTTGTCGTTACGCACTTCCAGAGAGCCTTCGGTGACCATGAGCACGTGTTCCGAGTGGGGATGGGAGTGGAGCTGGCCGTGACCGCCCTTTTCCATGAGGGCGTGGTGAAAGGTAAGGTGTTTGGTGCCGTCTTTTTCGGCGAAGATGTCTTTGTGGTATAAACCTTCCCTGTCCTTGACCTTGACCGCGGGGATGTTGGCTATGGTTACTGTTTTCATGCTATCTCCTTGCATACGCGCTGCTTCCCGGTATTTAGGCCGCCTGGAAGCAGCGTTCTATTTTTTTGGCCCTTACATCAAGGGCTAGAGACTTTGCCTCATGCCGCAGCGATTTGCCTTTCTCTGCCGCGCTTCCAGTAGCTGTACGCGAATACTGCGACGAGAAGAGCAAGCCCAATAAGATCTGTTATAAGCTCCGGAGTGGCCAGGAGAATTGTTGCCGCCAAGGTGATTACTCTCGCGCTCACATGCAGTTTTCGCAGGAGCCAGCCCTGGACTGTGGCCGCCAGGGCCACGGTGGCGAAGGAATAGCTTAAGACAACCTCGGCGATCTCGATGAATTCATACCCTACTATCAGGATCTGAGGCACATAGATGAAGGCAAAGGGCATGAGATACATGAAAATGCCCAGGACGAAGGACTGCACGCCGGTCTTCATCGGATTGCCTCCGGAGATGCTGGCGGCGGCGAACGCAGCCACGCAGACCGGGGGGGTTAGGTTGGAGGACATGGAGAGCCAGAAGCAGAGGAGGTGGGCATTCACGGGGGCGACGCCGGCCATGATGAGAGAAGGAGCCGCTAAAATGGAAAGGATGATATAGGAGGCGGTGATGGTTGTGCCCATGCCTATGATCGTAGCGATGAGAATGACCATGAGGATCATCAAGAAAAGGTTATTGCCCGCCACGGATACCAGGACCGAGGAGAACTTGAGACCCAGACCTGTCATGGTCATGCCGGCCATCACGAGGCCTAAGGTCCCCGCGGTGGAGCCGACTACCAGAGAACTGGTACCGGCGGTCTCCAGGGACTGAATGAATTTCTTGGGTGTCAGCTTGTCCTGGGGGGCGCCGAAGATGATATTGCAGACTACGACGAACACCGATCCACCGAAGGCGATGACAGCCGGCGAGTATCCCATGGCGATCAGAATACCCACTACCACAATGGTAAGTGCGAAGTACCAGCCCCGCTTGAGTACGGCTCTGGTACTCGGTACTTCGGCGGCCTCAAGGCCTTTCAACCCTGATCTTCTAGCCTGAAAATAGACTTGAAGGCCGATGGAGAGGTAATAGAGGAGGGCAGGCAGGACCGCCATGATCATGATAGTGCCGTAGGGGGTTTCGGTAATGGTGGCCAACACGAAGGCCGCCGCGCCCATGACTGGTGGCAGGAAGCTGCCGCCGGTGGAAGCAGCCGCCTCGACAGCTCCGGCGAACTCCTTGGAATAGCCTACTTTCTTCATCATGGGAATAGTGAAGGTGCCGGTGGCGACTACGTTGGCCACCGGGCTTCCCGATATGGAACCGAAGATAGCCGAACCAATTACCGAAATGAGGGCTGGGCCGCCAGGCACCTTGCCTGCCACGGAGGATGCCAGATCGATAAAGAAATCGCCGGCTCCCGAGGTCTGCAAAAAGGCGCCAAAAACCAGGAAAGGCATTACGTAGCTTGCGTACACCGCTACGATGGTGCCGAATATCCCGTCGATGAAGTAATTATATTCCACCAAGCGGGATAAGCTCACTCCCCCGTGCTGGAAAATGCCGGGCAGGATGGGACCGAAGTAGACCTGGGCCAGCATGAGGGCGCCCAGAATCGTCAGCGTATAGCCCATGGTGCGGCGTGTTACTTCCAAAGAGAGAATTATCATCACCGCGCCGAAGAAAATGTCCATATTGTTGGGGATACCGACACGTCGGGCGGCGTAGGTGGGATATTGGAAGGTCCAGTACATGATTGCCGCCACAGAAAGGATCAGCAAGAGGGCGTCCAGTCCGTAGAGGACTTTAGAGTTGGGCTTTTTCTGGGCTGCGGGGTACATCAAAAAGCAAAGCATGAAGGTGAAGAGCATGTAGAGGCCCCTGTGGGCTTCGCTGCTCATGATGCCGAATCCTGAGGTGATAAAATAATAGAGTCCAAAAAGCGCCGCGATTATCGTTATGGGCTTTTTGAGGAAGTCGGCCTGGGGTCGGGTGTTCATAAGATTCCCCTTGGTATTGTGCGGCCTTGGTTCGCCAGAACAGTGGGGCCACTATTGGATGAAATATCAGCTAGATGTCGATTGTATAGGAACAGGTTGATTCAATAGGAAAGGAGAGGGGGCTTCCTCTCGGAGAGCCCCCTTGCCTCGATCAACGATCAGGGATGGGCCTTCCAATAGGCTTCGGCCGCTGGATGATAGGGAATTTCCATGGACTTGACGCCGGAGACGTTGTTGCGGATGCCCCTGAACTGGGGATGCACGCTCTCGAGGTACTTCCTGCCTTCGGGGCTAAGGATAATCTCCATAACCTTGGCCGCCACGTCGTTGGGCATGTTCTTGTTGGCCGCGAGATAGACGGAGAAGTAGAAGCAGGGGACTTCTTCGGTCTGTCCCTTGTAGACATTGGCGGGCATGACGCCGGCATCGTAGTAGCGGTTCGCAGCTGTC
This sequence comes from uncultured Treponema sp., assembly GCA_964535235.1. Lineage (GTDB taxonomy): Bacteria > Spirochaetota > Spirochaetia > Treponematales > Rectinemataceae > UBA2256. The sequence continues at coordinate 3,012 of CAZHSK010000032.1, forward strand.
ACCTTGTCCAGATCGCTCTTGCTGAAGGGAATAACGTAGATATCCTTGGACATGGCCAGTTCGGTAAGACCGGCCGAGGGGTGTCCGCTCATGCCCACGGCGTCGGCGTTGCCGTCCTGAAGGGCGCGGGCGGCGTCGGCGAAGGCTAGCTCACTTTCCCTTACCTTGATGCCCAGTGCGGCGAAGGTGCGGCGCGAGTTGTCGCTGGAGCCCGAACCGGGGGAGCCGAGGACTACCTTCTTGCCTTCTAGATCCTGGAGAGTCTTGATGTTCTTGCTCTTCAGCGTGACGAAGTAGTGGGAGCTGCCGTAGAGTTCCATGAGGACCCTGATATTGTCCGAGGGGCGGCCATCCATGATGCCTTTGCCGTTCTTGGCTTCCCACATATGGGAAGAGTAGGTGAGGGTGATATCGGCTTGATTGAGGGCAAGGCGCCTGGTGTTCTCCACCGAGCCGCCGGAACCGATCATGTCAAAGCGGATTTCGGGGGGCATCTTGTCGTTAAGAAGCTGTACGATGCCGCCGGCCATGGTGTACCAGGTGCCGCCGGGATTGGATCCCGAGAAAGAGTAGCGCTTGACGGCCTGGGCCTGGGTGAAGGAGAGAACCAGGGCCAGCAGAACAAGAACAGTGAAGAATCTTTTCTTCATGATCTGTCTCCTTAAATGTTGGACTGTAGGACAAGACGAGGATATCACAGGTATATACATCACGCAAGGCTGAAAAATACGATCCGCCCGAAAATGTCAAAGCGGCTTCAACCAAGCGCTTTCGCTATGTCTTGCCCAGGCCGACTCAGCGGTTTTTATCATTGACACCCTTGATCCGAGGCATGGGGCCACGGTAGAGGGATTTATCCCCCCCAGCCGAATCAATCGCGTCTTGCATGAGGCATCTGACCCGGGATGCGAAGGCTATCGCTGCGTGGAGATCCGCGATGGCTCTGCCCGAGGCGGCCGGCGGGGTCTGGGCATCCAGAATATGCACTTCGGCCTTTATCCGGCGGCGGCCCAGGAAGGGCCGCCGCCGGAGCACGGTTACCATGGGCACCACGCAGGCCTGGGAGCGTATTGCGTAATAGAAAGCCCCCGCCTTGAAATCCTGGATTTCCTGGTTGAGGAGAAAGCACTCCCCCTCGGGGTAGAAATGGATGCGTCCCCGGGACTTCAGAGCCTGACCCATGGCTTCCTCTATATCCTTGATCCGCTTGGGATCGGCGGGGATGGGTATGCCGCCTAAAAGCCGCACTAAGGTGCCCAGCACGGGGGTGAGGACGGTTTCTTCCAGAAGGGTGAAATAACTGAGTTCGGGCAGGAAACTGAGGCTATGGAGAAGTGGATCCAGAGGTATGGCGTGGTTGCTGACATAGATCCTCGGCCCCTCAGTCGCCCTGTAGAGTCTTGTGCGCCCGAAGGCTTTGTAGCCGTAGAGAAGCCGCATTACGGGCCAGCCAATGAGTTCGACAAACCATGTGGTGATGGTGCAGAGAAGCTTGTAAGACTTTGTGATAAGTATCAGTTTGTCGCCGCGTCTATATCTCATGGTTAGCGCACCATCCTGCCCTTCCACTCCACGGCCCGGCCCGTGGAGAAAAGCCTGGCTGCCCTCCAGGCCGTGGAAAGCACGTTTATCAGGATAAGCGGGTATGTAAGAGGAACATACCAGGGCAGCCTCCTGTCCAGGGCAACGAGAAGCCATGTGGCGAGCATCGCGAGGCTGGCGAGCCTGAAAGTGCCCTGGACGGAGATCATGAAAGGCGGAAGCCATAGGGAAGCCAGGACAGGCAACAGCAGGAAGATGCTTATGCCCGCCGTGGCGGCCAGAAGCACGACAGGATTCTTGCCGAAGTAATCGTAGACGTTCTTTGACAAGCCCACGATGGCGCTGGCATAGTCGCTGTACATTCTGCAGGAAAGCCGGTTTTTCAGGTCGGCGAAGAGGACACGGCCCTTATTCCTCTTGATAAGCCTGGCTATGCGCACATCTTCGGATACCCTGTCCTTGATCGGCGTAAAACCGCCCAGACTGTCTATGCAGGACTTCCTGAACAGCATGGACTGGCCTATGGCGTGGGACAGGGCAGGAATGCCCGAAGCGTGGATGAGCTCCAGGGGCAGGGCGAACATGGAAAGCAGATAGATGGCGGGCACTACGAAGGCTTCTCCGACAGAGCCAAGACGCTGCTGGACATAGCCCGATACCAGGTCGGCCTTGTAACGTAGGGCAAGGGCTATGGAAGCGCCGATACTTTCCGGATTATGGAGGGTATCGGCGTCGGTATAGTAGAGCCATTGACCCTTGGACGCCTTATAGAGCGCCTCCATGGCCTGGGGTTTTCCGTACCAGCCCTCGGCCAAACCTTGGCCGTGGAGTACCTTCAACGTCCCGGCATGGTGGGCGGCATAGCGGTCCAGAATAGCGGCGGTGCCATCCTTGGAATCATCGTCGTACACAATAATCTCAAAGTTTTCGTAGTTCTGGGCCAGGAGGGAGTCCAGGCAGGCCTCGATACCTTTCTCTTCGTCTCGGGCGGGAATGAGTATGGATACTGAGGGGCCTTTTTCAAGCGCTCTCAGTCCTGCGCTTCTACGCATCCACAGAGTGTTGAGAAGGGTAAGAATGAATGAATACAGGGCTATGCCGAGGCAAAGATATGCCAGAAGCCTCGCAATCTGCTCAACGTTCATTTTTCAACCTTGGCTAACTCTTCGCGGGCATAGCGATTGTTTGGGTAAAGCTCAAGGGCGGCTCGAAACCAGAGCGTGGCATCGGCCATATTGCCTTGCTTGGAAAAGGCTGTGGCCATGCAGGTCCTGATATCGAAAAGTTCATCCTTTTCGAATCCCACTGGGTGAGAATCGAGAAGGGTTTCCAACATGGCGATGGCTTGACCGGGATTTCCGCCGAATATGCCCGGCGGGTAGGCTTTGGAGGAAGCGAGGACGATGACGGCGCCGGGATGCCCGGGTTCGATTGAGAGAATTTTTTCGGCGTATTTGGATATCAGGGGGCCGTTGCTCAGCAGGAATCCCAAGCCCTTAAGCAGGCAGAGCTCGGAAAGGGGCTTGACGAGGGCCATGATGCTAGGCGGTGTTTCTGCTTCGGCCATACAGGCTTGGGCATAGCCGAAGGCCGCCTCGAATCGTTTGATGGCCTTGTCCTTCATGCCGGCTTCATTGAGCGCCCGGCCTGCGAGAAATTCCACCCGCGCCAGAAGTAGAAGACGATCTAGGCTGCGCAGGCCGGGCTGGGCTTGCAAAGATAGTTTCGCGACAAGACTGTCGACCATTTTTTCAACAAGGCCTAGGTCTTCATTCATATAGACCGAATCTCGGAGCGCGTAGACCGCGGAAGGGATGGAAGGATCCGTGCCAGAGGGCAAGGGTTGGCCGGCGGGAGAATTGGGGTTGGGGCGTAGGGTTCCCGGGGACGCGAAAAGACAGGATATCGTGCCGCTCATGGCGAGAAGCAGGAGGAGACAATAATTCTTGATACTTTTCATATCCCATAGACTATGGTCCCGGAGTCCGGGGGTCAATCGAGGTGTTGCGATTCCCTGGCCTTGGATTTACAGTAGCCCCAGGAGGAATGCCCATGTGCGACACTCTTTACTGTGTTCCTGACCAAAGCGGCTCGTCGTCCAAGGCTTTCTTTGGCAAGAACTCCGACCGGCATCCCACTGAACCCCAGAGTCTTTGCATCGTTGGCCGGCGAGGAGCTTCCGAAACGAGTGTGGTGGGAGGCAGGACTCTGCCTCTGGCCGATACAGGCTTTTCCTTTGTGCTCTCCAAGCCCACTTGGATGGGCGGGGGAGAGATGGGCATCAATGAAAAGGGAGTAGCTATAGGCAACGAAGCGGTTTTCTCCCGATTCAAACCCGCCAAAGACGGAGTGCTGGGCATGGATATGCTCAGGGCCGCCCTGGGCGCTGCGGGCACGGCCAAGGAGGCCCTGGATTTTTTGTGTCGCTTTGTGGAAAAGTTCGACCAGGGCGGTAACGGGGCCTTTAAAGGATCTCTTTACTATAACAATAGTTTTATCATAGCCGACTTTAACGAAGCCTATATACTGGAAACCGCGGGGCGGCGCTGGGCTTGGAGGGCTGCCGGAACGCGGGAAGCCATTTCCAACGCGTATTCAATAGAAGAAGACTACAAGCGCCTGGACGTGCAAACCCGCAAGGAAATAGCCCCGGTGAACGAAAGGGCAGCCTGCTCCGATGAGGCCGATCCGGGCCGCAAGGGATCCAAGGAATCCTTCAAGACCCATGTGGAGAATCGCTTCTTTCTTCGGTTTACCAAGGGTGAATCCCGGCGAAAACTCTCTCTTGCACTCTTGGAGGAATTCTGGCGCGGGTCTGCCCGGGTGGCGAGTCCCGAGCCCATACTGGCTTTCATGGATATCCTGCGTTCCCACGGCCCCTTTGTGCCCGAGCGCCCGGGCAGTCATCATATGGAGAGCCTCTGCGTGCATCCGGGGGGCCTGCCCGCGACGGCTACCACAGCCTCGTTCGCGGTGGATTATCGGGGCGATGAGAAGGCGATTATCTGGTTTACCGGCTCGTCTACGCCCTGTCTTTCACTGTACAAGCCCTTGTTGCTGTATAAGGGAGAGTTTACAACCCTCTGGAACGATTACGATTATGCCGAAGGCTCGGAGAGATCCGAAGCGTACTGGAAGCGGTGGAAGGCCTGGATGGATGGATCGCGCAGTCATCGCCGCAGCTTGGACTCAAAAGCGCTGGCCTCGCGCGCCCAAGCCCAGGAAGCCTTGGTGCTTATAGCCGAGAAAGCCTTGGGCGACCTGGAGGTGTCCAAAGATCTTTCCTGGCTGCCTGTGTTGCGTCAGGAGGCCGGGGCTGTCGTATCGGGCTGGGAAAAAGACCTGGGGCTGTAAGACCTCAGGGAGGTCTTGAGATGGAGCGAAAGCAGAATGTCGCGCTCCTGGCTCTGCTCTGCGGCGTATGTTTTATTGCGGCGACCTTTTTCGTCTGGAGAACGGTAATTGCCTCACGCCCCAGCGTTTCGGAACGTTGGGCGCTTTATATCGAAAATCTAAGGCCTGAGAGCAAGCTTGTTGTTCTTTCCTCTTTGCAGCGTTATGCGGCATCGAAGGAGTTTACGGCTAAACTTTTGGCCATGGTAAAGATAAGCGCTTCCATAGAGTTATCGGCATGGGCCGATGTTTTTTATTATATCGATGCAGGAGATATTAATTTATGGGATATATCATGGGACAAGAAATCGCGCATCCTTTCCATTTTCGCTCCCGAGCCAGACTGCCTTCCCCCGGCCGTACGCACCGAGACTATAGAAATAAAAAGCAAGGGCGCAAACCTCGTTACCAACACCGTGTTCAAGCTGAAGAGAGAGGCTGAAATTTTAAAGGACGAACTTTCAGCCGATCTTCTAGCCAAGGCAAGGCTTTCGTTGCGCGATCCTGAACTGAGAGAAAAAATAAGAATGGGCTTGGCGGAGCTGGGCGGAAAATTTTGTGCGGGAATTTTAAGGGTGGAACCCGAAAGAGTGCTTGTGGCCTTGGCGGGGGACTGAGTTGGCAAAGGGCGGGTTCGTGAAAAAAGCCGGCGCATCGGGGATGCGGCCGGCTTTTAATTTTAAGTGATCTGCGGTCCGGCTGATTATTTCGCCTCGGCCGGCTTCAGGATGCCATCGATTGCTGCCATGATCTCAGGCGTAAGCTTGGGCAGCACTTCCAAAGCGCCCAAGTTTTCCTTGAGCTGCTCGAGCCTGGAGGCGCCTGTGATAACCGAACTCACTCTGGGATTAGAGGCGGTCCAGGCCAGGGCCAGCTGGCTCATGGTGCAGCCGAGCTCGGAGGCGATGGGCAAGAGGTTTTTTACGATACCGTCGATATCGGCATGGGAATAGCGATTCCGGAGCCAGGAATAGGCGGGTAGGGAGAGGCGGGAGCCTTCTGGAACCCCCTTCAGGTATTTGCCGGAGAGGAAACCCGAGGCCAGGGGGCTGAAGGTGGTGAGGCCGAGCCCGATGCTGTCGTAGAGGCCGGCGAATTCCTTTTCCACCTTGTCACGAACGAACATGTTGTAGTGAGGCTGTTCCATCTGGGGCAGATAGAAATTCCTCTTATCGGCGACCTTCCAGGCTTCCAGGATCTTGTCTGCCGGCCATTCGCTGGTGCCCCAATACAGGGCTCTTCCGGATGCCACGATATCGCTCATTGCCCTGGCAGTCTCTTCCACGGGGGTATCGGGGTCGGGCCGGTGGCAATACAGGAGATCCACATGATCCAGCCCGAGGCGTTCCAAACAGCCGTCGACGGCCTCCAAAAGATATTTTCTGTTGAGAGTGTTCTTTTCGTTGGGGCCTTCGTTCAAACCCCAGTAGAGTTTTGTGGAAATGAGATATGAGCCCCTGCGTAGGCCCAGTTTCTTTATGGCCGCGCCCATGATGGTTTCGGCCTTGCCGGCCGAATAGGCCTGGGCATTGTCGAAGAAATTGACGCCGTTGTCATAGGCGAGCTTGATCATGTCCGCCGATGCGTCGACATCCACCTGGGGTCCGTAGGTCACCCAGGATCCGAGAGAGAATACCGAGAGTTTGATACCCGCGGAACCAAGCCTTCTATAGATCATTCATATCCTCCTTGCTGTGTATATCGTGCTTTTTCAAATAGAGGCTTTTGCAAAAGTCAGACGAGTTTTGCAAAAGCTACCTTTATGATGCGTACGTTACGGCAATTTTTATGCCTTTGGCATGAAAATTACAGTAACTACAAAGTCACTTTTAAAAGTTTACAGACTTTTAAAAGTGACTCAATATACCAACATTTGTCGGCATGACGCCAGTGTCCATTGCCCGATAATCATACATTAGGGGTTTTCGTAAGACCAGGCATGGTACCTGATCGCCCCAAGGCCGTCCTTGACCTTGGCCGGTAAGGACCCCATGCTAGACCCATGCGATTTTTCCATATCTCCGACCTCCATCTGGGTAAGACTTTGCGGGGCTACAATCTTCTGGACGATCAGGCTTTTATACTGGAAAAAATTGTGCAGGCGATACTAGAACGAAGGCCCGACTGTCTTTTAATTGCCGGGGATATCTACGATAGGGCCGTGCCCCCAGTGGAGGCGGTACAGCTTTTCGACAGTTTTATTTTCAAGGCTCTCGGGGCTTTGCGCGGGAATGGTCGTGGGTCAGATAAGACAGAGGCTGCGGCAGCAACTGCAACTGTGGATGCGGCTGAGGCTTCAACCGCGGCCTCGAGCCCCCTCATCGTGGCTATTCCCGGCAACCACGATTCAGCGGGGCGGTTGGGATTTGGCTCCTGGCTGATGGCCCAGTCAGGACTCCATATCGCAACCAAGGCAGGGGGCGAAGCTCTTGTGCTGCAAGATTCCAAGGGCGATACCTGGGCAATTTGGGCTCTACCCTTTCTGAGCCAAGCCAGCATTGACTGGGATGAGAGAGCGGATGAAGCGGGGTTGCCTAAAAGCTTTGGGGACTTGTCACGGGGCGAAGCCGGTCCCAGGATCGCGAGCCAGCAGGATCTCATGAACCTGAGCTTGAACAAGATACGTCCTCAGATGGGCAACTTTAATAAAAACATACTCCTGGCCCATTGTTTTGCAGCCGGTTCCTGCATTTCCGAAAGCGAAACCGGTTTTGTTGGAACAGCCGAGCAGGTGGATACTGAACTTTTCAAGGGTTTCGACTATGTTGCCCTGGGGCATCTGCACCGAAACCAGAGTCCGGCTCCGGTGCTCTGGTATTCGGGCTCACCCCTGGCCTACAGCGTTTCGGAAGCCGAGGATCCAAAGGGCTACCTGGATGTGGATCTGGGCGAAGGCTCTTGCCGGGTGGAGTTTGTGCCCTTGGAGCCCGAGCGTAAGATTCGCAGGCTGATCGGCAGGTTCGATGAGATAATCGCCGCCGCCCGAGGCAATGCTGAAGCTTCTGGGGTTGAGGATTATGTGGATGTGTATCTCAGCGACGCCGAGCCTGTCATCAATGCGGCCGAAAGGCTGAAGGCAGTGTACCCTAAGCTTCTTTCGGCCAGACAGAGCGCCTTTGAACTCAGGTTTGGAGGAGGGGAGGCAGGGAGTCTCGGAGGGGAGGAGTCGGGGCTTCCGGCGTGGACGGCAAGAGATTCGTCCGACAGGCTGAAAATGGCCCAAATCGATTTTAAAGCCTTCTACAGGGAATTAAAGGGATGCGAGCCTTCGGACAAAGAGATAGCCCTTTTCGAATCCCTAGCCAAGGAGGCCGCCGATGCGTCCGCGCAGGCTTAGCATCGAGAACTTCGGACCCTACAGGCAGAAGGCCGATATAGACTTTACGAGCTTAGGCGAATTTTTTCTTATCTGCGGCCCCACGGGGTCGGGGAAATCCACGCTTTTCGACGCCATGGCCTATGCCCTCTTCGGCCAGGCTCCGGGGGCTCGCAAGGGCTATGAATCGGAGTTGGTATCTGACTTTGCCCAGCCGGGAGCCATACCCCAGGTGGAGTTCGAGTTTTCGCTTTCGGGCATGGTGTACAGAATTATCCGCCGGGCTCCCTATAAGCGGCCAAAGCGGAAGGGTGGCCTCGGCGATGTCCCTCCATCGGCGAGCCTCTTTATCGCGTCTTCAAATGCCGAGGACTCTCTTTCGGGATGGAAGTCCTTGGCCGATGGGGTGAAGGCTTCCAACGATGCCATCGCGGGGCTTATCGGGCTTACGGCCGA
>CAZHSK010000033.1:0-11652 GCA_964535235.1 uncultured Treponema sp.
ACCTGCGACCTACGGATTCGAAGTCCGTCGCTCTATCCAGCTGAGCTACGAACGCCCATTTGGTACAGACCCAATTCCTCAAGAAACGGTGCAGGATTCGGGCTCGGGTGGGTGATGGGGTTTGAACCCACGACAACCAGATCCACAGTCTGGCACTCTACCACCTGAGCTACACCCACCGTGCAATCGGCAGGGACTACAATGCCGAAAACCGAAAATTATGTCAATAGGGATATGGAAGAACCAAGTGGACATTGTCGAGGATTCCAAAGGCAGGCTTGGCGATCGCCTCCGTCGCTTGCCGGGAGAGCGCTGGCCTTCGCCAATGAAAGGCGGGATGATAGGAGGTTATATGGAGGGGAATAGCCCTGGACACCGATGCGAGATAGGTGGCGATGACTGCGATCTGATCGGGCCTGTCCAGAATGCCGGGCACCAGAAGGGATGTCACTTCCACATGGCAGAGTTCATGGGCTGCTCGTATGAAATTCTGCACAACCTGAATATTGCCGCCCAAGCTTTTTTCATAAATTTCGGCTGAATCGGTCTTGAGGTCAACATTGACTGCATCGCAGAGAACGAGAATATTCCTGGCTGGCTCCCCCAGGATGCAGCCGTTGGTGACCAGTATGGTTTTCAAGCCTGCTTTTCTTGCCAGAACCATGGAGTCTTGGAGATACTCGGCATGAAGGCAGGGTTCGGAATAGGTGAAGCTGATAGAGGGACAGCCAGAGGCAAGGGCTCGTTCGATAAGTGCCTCGGGCTCGAGCACAATACCGCCGGGGCGGGTGTCGTGCGCAGGCGACATCCGGCCAGAACCTGGGTGGGCTATCTCCCAGTTTTGACAAAAGGGACAGGCCATCGTGCAGTGCCAGAAGCCCACGGAAAAAGTGATAGAGCCAGGAAGAAAGTGGCGCAGAGGTTTTTTCTCTATGGGATCCAGAGCCAGCGCCGATATATGGCCATAAAAGGGAAGGGTCACGGTGCCTTCTATGTTCTGACGGGCTTCGCAGCGACCCCATTCAAATTCTCGGAGCGTGCAGCATTGAGGACAGAGCCTGCACTGAATCCTGCCTTCAATGAGCGCTTTCCAGTATTCGGCCTTTCTTGTCATTGTGCCGCCAACCGCAGCCTCCATCGCGCCGCCCGACGCCGAAGCCCACATCGCGCCACCTGCCTAAGCCTGGGCACTTTAGTGTGCCGAACCGCCCTTGACCTGAATGGAAAACCGCTGTTTCAAGGATGCCGAATCCATTGGCCCCGCCAAGGTGTCGCCTACTTCGAAGGGCTCGTAGCGGAGGGCCAGGGCTCCCCGTTTTACCCAAATCCTGGCCATTATCCTGGCCGAACCCTCCTCGTCAACGGGGAGAGGCAGTTCATCCGCCGCGAGTATATCGGCAATCCTAAACTCGATAATGATGCCTTCAGCTATCCATCGGCGTTTTTCCTGCTCGGCGGTGAGTAGCAGGCATTTTTCCTTATCATAGGGATGTTTTCTCAGGGTGCCTACAAAGGCTACCGCATCCATGGCTGACTGTTTCTTGTAGCGGACAATATCAAAGAATGGGGCGGACTCGAGGTATTCGGTAATACTCACTGGATCCTCCTTGTTTAGCTCTGTGCTTATACTCCCGGATCGCCCGATTGGTTTCCCAAGGGTAGACTTCCTTTCATGAAGCCTCTATACCTAATAATAGCCCACAGCGATAATAGTAACAGACACAATAGGGCAAACCAATCGCCGAAGCGGCCATACAGCGTCAAAGCTTCGCCTTCATATACGGGAATGTCCACGATCATGAACCCCGCTTCAAACTGGGGTAATTCGTGAAGATTGATTCCCTTGGGATCTATTACGCAACTGATGCCCGAATTAGTGCTGCGCACCAAGGTCCGGCGATTTTCTATAGCCCTGAAGCGTGCGATGGCCCAGTGCTGAATTTGGGCGCTCTCGGTGCGTGACCAGGAATCGTTAGTGAGATTGATTAAAAGCTGGGCGCCCTCGGCGAAGTAGAGGCGGCAAAGCCCGGCAAAGGCGTCTTCGAAACAAATAGGCGTGGAAAAACGAATGAGGTTCCCCGGATCGCTTTTTGGCTCCAGCGTGAACACGGTGAGTCTGTCTCCCATAACCCAGCCGCTCTCCAGACCCACCACGTTCTGCATGAAATCCCTGAACCAATCGAATTCCCAGAAGGGAATGGCTTCGGCGAAGGGCACTGGATGAATCTTGGCGTATGAATCGATAGTTCGCCCATCGGGAGAAACGAGTAGTACTGAATTGGTGGCTTCGTAATCATCCCAGTCCAGCACGATGGGAGAACCGGTGAGAAGGGGGATTCCGCTCTCCGCGAGAAAGGGTAAAAAGGGCATTTCGGCTGGGTTGCGGGAATACCATTGGGTAAAATTTTCCAGGGGGCGTCGAAGGCTTGTCTCGCTGAAGACCAGGAGATCTGGTTTTGTTTCTCCTTCCTTTTCTATCAGCTCCAGGGCTTCTTTGGAGAGCTCCACATTGGCTTTGAGTGCAGACAGCTCGCCCGATATCCAAGGATCGGTATTCTGCTGGACAAGCAAGGCCTTAAAGCGGGTTTTCTCCTCTAGTGGAGTATTCAAAGCCCATAGCCCATAGCCAAGACTTATAGACAGAAGAATAATGAAAAAGAGTGAGTGCCGGATTGCTTGCCCCGGCTTTCTTTCTGGTAAAAACCATTGGGTAAGAATGGCAGCTGAAAGGGCCAGCGTAAAGGAAAGCCCATACACTCCCGTGCGGTCGGCGATCTGCAGTAGAAGAGGCTGGGAGCTCAAGGAGTAGGGTATAAGACCCCAGGGATAGCCCAGGAATCCAATGGATTTGAAATACTCCAGGACTGTCCATCCCAAAGCGAATATAAAGGGTCTGTAGGCCTTACTGCCCGAAAGCAGGTACTGGGCGTACATGGCTGCGATGGCATAGACCAAGGCATAGGCTAGGGTAGTGGATCCCAGGGTCCAGAATGCGAAGCCCCGATAGAAATAAAGCCAATACGAACTCAACGCATGGTGGAGAGCGCCGAATACAGCCCCGGCGAGAGCAGCCTCCCCGGGTTTTCTGCATCGTGAAAGACCGACATAGAGGGGAGTCAGGGCGATAAAACCCAGAGGCCAGAGGCCGTAGAGAAAAAATTCGTTGGGTAGGGCGAGTACGCAGAGAAGCGCTGAAGATGCTGAAAGGGCTAATGAAAGGAGCATCGTAACCTCGGGAAGCATTATGGCAGATAAAGCCCGGCGCGAACAGTATTGACCTGCCCGACCGGCGGCTATACATTCCAATCCATGAAAGCCGTCTTTGCCGGGACCTTCGATCCCCCCACCTGGGGCCATGTGGATATCATTCGCCGGGCTTCTCCCGTATTCGAAGAACTCCGTGTCGTGGTCGGGCTCAACCTTTTAAAGAAAACCCTTTTCAGTCTGGAAGAACGCATGAAGTTGCTGGAGCAGCTCATCGCCGAAGAATCTGTCGCCAACGTAGTGCTGGATTCCTGGGAGGGATTGATTTCCGAATACGCCCGCAAAAACAGCTGCGGCGTTCTTTTACGGAGTGTGCGGAGCATGGCCGATATCCCCTACGAGCAGATGATGGCCGCCATGAACAGCCGCTTAGGCAGGCCTCTGGAAACCATGATAATGTTCTCCAGCCCCGAGCTCTCGGATATCAGTTCCAGCGCCGTGCGGGAACTGGTGGTCTCATGGAAACGGCTTCCCCATGGCATTGTACCTCCCCTGGTGGAAAAAGAACTTAAAAAGCGCTATGGCCCTCTTTTACAAGATTGAATTATAGGCTATTGTAGCCTGCGGTTTAGAGTTCCTCAGCAAAGAGGCGCTCTTGACAAAATTGCGAATTTTGTATATCTTCGCCAGTTGTTCTGACTGGCAAACATAGCGCGAATGAGGTTATATAATGGCTGTACCTAAATTTAGAACTTCGAAAGCGAGAACTCGCAGGCGCCGTGCCGTCAACATGAAGCTCACTGCTCCCACTATTGTGCAATGCGGCAACTGCGGAAACCCTGTTCTTCTCCACCGAGTCTGTCCGAAATGCGGTTTCTACAGGGGCAGGCAGATATTCACTCCAGAGTCTAAGTAAGGAGAAATCGATGGACGAACTCTTTGAGAAGGTAAAGAAGATCATCGCCGACAAGCTTGAGGTAGAGGACAGCAAAATCACGCTGGATGCTTCCTTCAGACAGGATCTCGGCGCCGATTCCCTGGACACCTACGAGCTGGTGTATGGCATTGAAGAGGAACTGGGCATCCAGATCCCCGACGAAAAAGCCAACGAGTTCGAGACTGTCAGGGACGCCTACGAGTTTATCAAAACCCAGGTAAAATAATTTTACGCGAAAGGGGCGCTGAGTATTTGTCCAATAATTTCCATGATGTGGAAAACGGCCAAGACCCTCGGCGCCTTGAGACCCTCCTCGCTTTCCAGCACTCGTTAAAGCTTCAATTTTTCAATCTCAGTCTTCTCGATACCGCACTCACTCATAGATCCTATGTCAACGAATCGGGCAAGAAAGCCAGATCGGCGCATAACGAAAGGCTGGAGTTTTTGGGGGATGCGGTATTGGGTCAGGCTGTGGCATCCATTCTCTTTGCGAAGATGCGTGAAGGTTCGGAGGGCGACCTGGCTCGCATCAAGAGTCTGGTGGTGTCCGAACAGGCTTTAGCATCCATAGCTCTCTCCATAGGCATTCCTCAGGCCTTAAGAATGGGGAAGGGTGAGGAGATGTCGGGAGGCCGGGCCAAGAAAGCCCTGCTCGCCGACGCCGTGGAAGCCCTGATAGGAGCCTTGTACCTGGATCAGGGTTCCGACATCGCACAGGCCTTTATTGAGAGCTTGCTGCATGATGTAATCCAGCGATCGATCGAGGCACCCAGCAAGGATTACAAGACCCTCATTCAGGAATACGCCCAAAAGTACTTAAAAACGCTTCCTGTCTATAATCTGGAGAAAACCGAAGGGCCTGAGCATGAAAGGCGTTTCTGGATAAGCTGCAGTTTGGACAAAAAAAAGTTCGGTCCCTTTTCAGGTAAGACCAAGAAAGAAGCCGAACAGAAGGCCGCCGAGGGCGTATATTCAGCCCTGGAGGCAACATCGCCCGAAGAGGCTCGGCGACTTAGCTTCATCGCCGGCCAAGACCTCAATGTAGACCGTATTTCCCTCTGATTCCCCGGGCTATCTTCAGCAGCGTCTCTTTTTCGTTCTGCCCGGGATCATCGAGCACAGTCTCCAAAAGCTCGGTCAAAATCCTGCCCATGGCCGGCCCCCTGGGTATTCCAAGAGAAGCTAAATCCTCACCATTGATCCGCAAATCCTTGATCTTCAGGGCTGAATCCTTCGTAAGCAAGGTCTTTATTCTCCCACGCAGGGGATCCAGGCCTCTGGAATCGGCTGGCCTTCCGCCCGTGCCAGCCGTATCGGCGCTCCGCAACAAAAATAGATCTTCCAGATTCTCCTGGCCTACGGCGGCTACGAATCGGCGTACCGCCGCGTCGCTCCATTCGTCCTGATAGTTGAACATGTGATGCTGTATAAGGTGTTTCACTCTATCGACGGTTTCATTGGGATATTTCAGCCGTTTCAGTATATCGACGCTCATGGCAGCAGCGATCTGCTCATGACGATGGAATGTGGGCTCGTCCCCATTCCGCTCCACCTTGGCGGCTGGCTTGCCTATGTCATGGAAGAGCGCGGCGAGGCGTAACGAAATATCAGCAGGTGCTGCATCGACGCTGGCATAGAGATGATCCAGCACATCGAATACATGGGCACCCCGCTGGCTGCAATTCCTGCAGGCCAGGAGTTCAGGTATCATCTGGGCAAGTAGGCCAGTACTTTCCAGCAATCGCAATCCGGCAGAAGGTTTTTCGCTTACGAGAATTTTGTCCAGCTCGTCCCTCAGCCTTTCCTTGGAGACCTTTTTAAAGGTATCCAGCGTGAGGGGAATGGAGCGCAGGGTAGCCTCATCGATTGAAAAACCTAACTGGGAGGCAAAACGTATAGCCCTCATTGGGCGAAGTCCGTCTTCGGAGAAGCGGAGAAGAGGATCCCCTACGGTCCGTATCAGCCTTCTGCCGATGTCAAGCCTGCCGTCGTAAGGATCGATGAGTGCTCCACTCAAAGGATCGAAGGCCATGGCGTTCATCGTGAAGTCCCGGCGCCCCAGGTCGGCGTGGATGTCGTCCAGGTACTCCACGGACTCAGGGCGCCGGCCGTCGCTGTAAGCATGTTCGGACCTGAAGGTCGTGATCTCAACGGATATGGTAGGCCCTAGGATAGTAACAGTGCCGTGCTTTATTCCCGTAGGTATGACCCGCCCGAAGAGCTTCATGATATCTTCGGCTCTGGCATTGCTCGCCATATCCACGTCGCTGCCCGAATCCCTGCCCAATACGTGGTCTCGCAGGCTGCCGCCTACCACATAGGCTTTCCAGCCGGCCTGGGCGAGACGCTGGGCAATTTCCCTCACTTCCTTAGGGGGACGGTATGGTCGAGTATTCATCCTGCGAGAGTGTACACTTCCGCGCCTTCCCCTGTCCACGATGGGGCTTGTTGACAAAACCCATGCTTTGCGGGGATTCTCAAAATCATGAAAGCCCTGATAATAACCGGGGGAGAGACGCCGCCTGAGGAATTTCTCCGCGCTCTCGCGGCACAGTGCGCCATAGTGATAGCCGCCGACTCAGGCTTTGACGCTGCGCTCCGCGCGGAAATACAACCCGACCTAGTGGTGGGCGATTTCGATAGTCTCAAGGCCAAGAGGGCACTGGAAGGACTTCCTAAAGCCAGGGTGCTGGAGTATTCCCGGGACAAGGATGATACGGACACGGAGATCGCCATGAAGGCCGCGTATGAGAGGGCTGCTTCTGAGCTTGTGCTGGCCGGGGGAGGCGGCGGCCGCATGGACCACCTTTTAGCGATTATCAGGCTATTCGAGGGGGCAAATCCTCCCGCCGAATGGCATACCAGGAAAGAATCCTCGTTCTATATCCACTCTGGCCGGGAAACGCGCGTTTCGGTGCGTGAAAACTCCTTGATTTCGGTATTCCCCCTAGGGGCAGCGCTTTGCGAGAGCATGCATTCCGAGGGCCTGCGCTGGGCGCTGGATGGTCTTGTATGGGGCAGGGGACAATTTAGCATAAGCAACAGAAGCCTTGGCAAAGAATTCGTGATTCGAGCGGGCACAAGCCCCCTATTGTTGATGCTTCCCCTGGGAGGCAAACTTCTTTCGTAGTAGTTCCAGGGTTTCCAGGGGGTTCTGCACAAGGACTTTCTTGCCTCCCAAGAGCTCTGCGATACCTATTTCGTTACTATAACGAGGAATAATATGTAAATGAAGGTGCTCGATACTCCCTCCCGCTGCCAGGCCTTGGTTGTAGCCTATATTGTAGCCAGAAGGCCTGAAGAGGCTGTCCAGATGATCCAGGCAAAGTTTTGTGAGAGAGTCCATGGCATCTTGCTCTTCCCGGCTCATTTGGCGGATGTCGGTTATATGACGCCGGGGAAGCACTAAAAGATGGCCGGGATTGTAGGGATAGAGATTGAGTGACACTATAGTATGTGCATTTTCGTATACAACCAAACGCTCCACGTCTGATGAAGCCGCGACAATGCTACAGAGAATACAGCCCGAGGGCTTGTTGCCTTTAAGATAGGCTAGTTTATTGAAGTTGAAAAAATACTCCATCCCCGGCTCCTTGCATTTAAGCTCGTCGATGATAGGATACTAGCATGGATTCCAGCACGACAGGGATACCCAAAGCGATCCACGAAGCTCCGCGGCGTACCAAGGCCTTGGTCACCGCGCTAGCCCTGGCCTCGCTTATAACTGTCATTATCTCGGCCCTGGGTCTAGCGGCCACTACCTTTCTGACAGCCCCCCAGCTTTATAATTCCCTGGGCTCCCTTCTCTTAGGCTGGTCTGGCCTTGCCCTTTTCTTCTTTCTTTCGGTCTCCCTATTCCTCGAACTAAGCTACTCTCTTTTCCGCCTGGCTAAGTTCAAGGCCGGAAAATGTCTCAGAATTTTTCTTTTTTGGGTTTTAAGCCTCATACCTCTCATTCTGATTTGGATAAGCCTGCGTCTTATGGCGGGATTTCAAGCCTGAAAAGGCAATTGCCTTGACCCCTCGCCGCGCAGGAAGCTATACTCCCCCGTCGTTCCAATGCCGCAGTCTGGGCGATGGAACAAGGAGCCATTCATGAGCACAAGAGTGAGATACGCCCCCTCTCCCACGGGGAACCAGCATATCGGCGGGGTTCGCACAGCCCTTATAAATTATCTGTATGCCCGCTCCACCGGGGGTCGCTTTATACTCAGGCTGGAGGACACGGATAGAACCCGGTATTCCGAGGAATATGTAAAGAATCTCTACGATACCTTCCGCTGGCTGGGCTTTTACTGGGACGAGGGTCCCGATATAGGCGGCCAGGCAGCGCCCTATATCCAGTCCGAACGATTCGATGTATATAGGGACTACGCCGAACAGCTAGTGGCTATGGGAAGGGCTTATTATTGTTTTTGCGATGCCGAGAGGCTCGAGCGCCTGAGGGAAGAGCAGGCTGCATTGAAAACCGAAGCCCAGGGCTACGACAGGCATTGCAGGAACCTTAATCCCGAAACGGTGGAAGAAAACCTGGCCTCGGGCAAGAGCAGGGTTGTCAGGCTTAAAATCCCCCTGGAGGGAACGACGGTCTTTCACGACAGGCTTTTAGGCCGAATCGAGTGGAAAAATTCAGATATAAGCCCCGATCCCGTGCTTCTGAAATCAGACGGTTTTCCCACCTATCACCTGGCCAACGTGGTGGACGATCACCTCATGGGTATAACCCACGTGATGCGGGCTCAGGAGTGGATACCCTCGGCCCCCTTGCATAAGATCATGTACGACGCCTTTGGCTGGGAGCAGCCTGAGCTCTGCCACCTACCCATGGTGCTGGGCCAGGATGGGCATAAGCTCTCTAAGCGCCATGGAGCCACGGCGGTGAACGAATTCCGCAAGACTGGGTATCTGCCCGAAGCCCTTATCAACTATATCGCCCATTTGGGCTGTTCCTTCGAAGAGGGACGGGATATCTACACACTCAGGGAAATGGAGGAGCTTTTCAAGATCGAGAAGCTCAACAAGGCTCCCGCCGTTTTCGACTACCAGAAGCTGGAGTGGTTTAACGGCCAATATATACGGCTTAAGTCCGACACCGAACTCGCGGTACTTGTCAAACCCTTCCTGGTTGAGGCGGGACTGCGCGAAGAAGAGGACCCGGAAGCCGACTCCCTGGACTTGAGAGCCATGCCTCTGGTGAAGGAGAGACTGCGGTTTCTCAGTGAGGCTCCAGCCCTCATGCGATATCTGTATGGAAAACCGGAGCTTCCAGGAGCTGGAGAGTTCATACCCAAAAAACTGGACAAGGCAGCGGCCATGCGAATGCTGGAAGAAGACCTGGCTTTGCTGAAGACTATCGACCTGGAGCGCCTGGAGGAGGCTGAAGAGGCATTCAGGGCCAGGGCTGTCCAGATACATGCCAAGCTCGGCGATATGCTCATGCCCCTAAGAGTGGCTGTCACGGGGTCCAGGGTAAGCCCTCCGCTCTTCGAGTCCATGCGTCTGCTCGGATCGGCAGAAACTCAAGCGAGAATACAGTCGGCCGTACATCATTTAGCATCCAGCGAGGTTTGAGAGCGTGCGCGAACTAGCCTTTGACAACGAAAAGTACCTGGCTGAACAAGCGACATTCATTCGCGAGAGGGCCGAGGGGACGGACAAGCTCTATCTCGAATTCGGCGGCAAGCTGCTCTGGGACTGGCATGCTGCCAGGGTTTTGCCCGGCTACGATCCCAACGTAAAGATCCGCCTTCTCTCCATGCTCAAGGACAAGGCCGAAGTGATTCTCTGCATTTACGCCGGCGACATAGAGCGCAAGCGAATTAGAGGCGATTTTGGCATTACCTACGATGCGAGCGCCCTCCAGATTTTCGATCAGCTGGGGGAATGGGGGGTGTCGGTGGCGGGAGTCGTCATTACCCGCTACGAAGATCAAGGTGCGGCCAACCAGTTTGGCGCTCTGCTGGAACGCCGGGGCGTGAAGGTTTTTAGGCACAGGCCCACCAAGGGCTATCCCTCCGACGTGGAGCGTATCGTAAGCCCGGAGGGCTACGGGGCAAACGAATATATTCCCACTTCCAAACCCATTGTGGTGATCACCGGACCAGGGCCGGGTTCCGGCAAGCTCGCCACAGCCCTTTCCCTTGTATACGCCGATCATCTGGCTGGAAGAAAAGCCTCTTATGCCAAATTCGAAACCTTCCCAGTCTGGAATCTGCCGCTCAAGCACCCTGTCAACATAGCCTATGAAGCCGCCACCGTGGATTTGGGGGATTTCAATTGCCTGGATCCCTTCCATCTGGAAACCAGGGGAGAGATGGCTGTCAATTACAACAGAGATGTGGAAGTTTTTCCCGTTCTGCGGCGGATGCTGGATAAAATCTCAGGCGGAAGCGTGGGGTATCGCTCACCCACTGAGATGGGTGTAAACAGGATAGCCTCGGGCATCGTAAGCGACGAGGGAGTGAGAAAAGCGGCGAAACAGGAGATTATCCGCCGCTATTTCCGCCATACCTGCGAATACGCCTTGGGCTTGAGCGAAAAGCCGGCCTTACAGCGCATACAAGCCATCATGGACGAACTGGAGCTCAAGAGCGAGGACAGGCTGGTCGTCCTCCCCGCCAGGCTTGCGGCTGAAAAAGCCCTTAAAGAAGGGAAGGGGAACGAAGGCGTATGTGTAGGGGCAGCCCTGGAACTGCCCGATGGCACGATTGTTACCGGCAAGAACTCGCCTATCCTTCATGCCGCAAGCGCCGTGGTACTCAATGCGGCCAAGAAGCTGGCTGGCATTCCCAAGAAAATCCACCTCCTGCCGCCCATAGTGACCGCCAGTATCGCCGGCATGAAAAGGGACGTCCTGGGACGAAAATCCCTTTCCTTAAGTCTGGACGAGACCCTCATAGCTCTTTCGGTGAGCGCCGCCATGAATCCCTCTGCCCAGGCGGGCATGGAAGCCCTGAAATCCCTGGCCGGTTGCGAACTCCATCTTACCCATATTCCCACCACTGGCGATGAGGGCGGCTTGCGAAGGCTCGGGCTCAATTCTACCAGCGATCCTTATTTTGCGGGCAACAATCTATTCAGCTCTTAAGGCCGGCTGCCGCGATCCTGAGCCGCTAAAAAGCGGCTCAGGATCGCGGTGGTATTGACCAGTCCAGTCTTTACGGGCATAGTAGCCACACCGCGCCCCTGAAGCGCGGCAAGGAGCTTCCTATGAGCGAAACACAAGAGAAAAACGAGGGATACCTGGATTTTATCCGCGATTCTGTGGCCAAGGACATAGCCGAGGGCAAGACCAGCGATGTCCGCACCCGCTTCCCGCCCGAACCCAACGGTTGGCTTCACATCGGCCACGCCAAGGCCATCTACGTGGATTTTGGAGTGGCCGAAAGTTTCGGCGGACGCTGCAATCTTCGATTTGACGACACTAATCCCGAAAAAGAAGATTACTCCTATGTCGAGGCCATAAAGCGGGATGTCCGCTGGCTAGGCTACGATTGGCAGGACAGGGAATA
>CAZHSK010000034.1:0-2788 GCA_964535235.1 uncultured Treponema sp.
CGAGCACATGGCGCACATAGCTCAGGGGTTTCTGGCCGAGAGCCTGGGGGTTTCCAATATTGCAGTAGATGATTTCCCTACCTTCGCGCTCCAGGTCTTGGGCTCTCTTGACTATGGGACCCCTCACCGCGTATTCGGTGGCCAGGACTTCTTCGCTTATATCTCCGAGGGAGAGACTCATGATTTCTCCTTGCCGTGGGACGGATTCCAAAGCGTCCGCCCCATCCCGCGGCGTCAGTATACTCCAGGGCCTATGACTCGTCAAAGGAGGGTCGATATCTTTTTGCTTAGCATTATTTGAATTCCCCATATACACTTATGCTTACAGCCTCCGGGTTTTATACTTGACCCCCCCGGGCACTTGGTGTATACGTTGAATGCCGCGCCGAAGGCGCTCCCCTGGGTATAAAGCTCCCGGGGCTATTTCCATCCTGGAGGATCCTATGCCTGTCAATCTCAGGGGAAGAAGCTTTCTCACGCTTAAGGATTTTAGCGCCGAGGAAATACGGTACCTGCTCGACCTCTCTCACGATCTTAAGGCTAAAAAACGCGCCGGCAGTAAGGGCAATGCTCTTTTCCGCAGAAATATCGTGCTCATCTTTGACAAGGCTTCAACAAGAACCCGCTGCGCCTTCGAAACTGCCTGCTGGGACGAAGGCGGCAATGCTACATTCCTCACCAATTCTCAGATGGGAAAGAAGGAATCGGTGGAGGATACCGCCAAGGTGCTCGGAAGAATGTACGACGGCATTCAGTATAGGGGGTTTTCCCAAAAGCTGGTCCAAGATCTGGCCAAGTTTTCGGGAGTGCCAGTGTGGAACGGGCTCACCGACGATGATCACCCCACCCAGATACTGGCCGACTTGCTGACAATAGAAGAGCATGTTCACAAGCCTCTCAATAAGGTAAAGCTCGTCTACTGCGGCGACGCTCGGAACAATATGGGCAACGCCCTCATGATCGGCAGCGCCAAGATGGGGCTTCATTTTGTCGCCCTGGCTCCCAGGGAACTCTGGCCCAACGAGGCGCTCACCGAGGAAATGCTCAAGGTTGCCGCAGGCTCGGGAGGCTCCATCGAATTCTACGATATCGATAAGGCCGACCAGGCTCTCAAAGGCGCCGATGTCCTCTACACCGATGTTTGGGTTTCCATGGGGGAAGAGGACAAGTTTGCCCAGCGCATCGCCCAGCTGCAGCGTTACAGGGTAACCATGGATTTTGTGAAAAAAACCGAAAATCCCGATGTCGTCTTCCTCCACTGTCTGCCGGCCTTTCATGATACCGAGACAGCGGTTGGCACTGAAATCGCGGCCAAGCACGGCATAAAAGAAATGGAAGTGTCCGACGAGGTATTCAGATCACGTCATTCGGTTGTGTTCGACCAGGCCGAAAACAGGCTGCATACGATCAAGGCGGTCATGGTAGCCACTATAGGCGATCTTTAAATCCTTAGTACGGGCACTGGCAGTACAGAACGCAGCCTGTTGCGCAATAACAGGCAGGAATCACATGGGTGAATTGTACGACAACTCCCCGAAGGCGGAGAAGGCTCTGCTGGTAGGAATAGAGTATGACCGGAGGGAACCTAAAGAAGCCGCGAGCCTACTGCGGGAACTCTCCAGCCTGGCATCCAGTCTTGGATTGGAAGTCACTTCCTCCATAATGGTCAAGTTGAGAGAAAAAACCGCCAGCCTCCTTTTGGGTACCGGCAAGGCGGATGAAATCATAGCCGCAGCCAAGGCTGATGATGCCGATTCCATAATATTCGACCACCCATTAAGTCCCATGCAACAGAGAAATCTGGAGAAGCTGTCGGGTAAGAAGGTCTACGACAGGGCCGAGCTTATCATCAAGATATTTTCCGCCCGGGCTCTCACCAAGGAAGCGAGTATCCAGGTGGAACTGGCCCGTTTGGAATACGCCCTTCCTCGATTGGCCCACTCCTATGATGATTTATCCAGGCAGAGGGGAGGCCGCTACGGTACCAAGGGATCGGGCGAGCAGAAGATCGAATTGGATCGCCGAGCCATCGAGCGCAGAATCCATGAACTTGAGGAAGAGCTTAAGCAGGTACGTAAATCGAGGGACGTCCAGCGAAAGCGCAGAGAGAGGCTTACGCTTCCCAGGGCTGCCATCGTGGGCTATACGAATGCCGGAAAGTCCAGCCTCCTCAATGTCCTGGCCAAGGCCGAGGTGGTGGCCGAGGATAAGCTCTTCGCCACCCTGGATCCAACAACCCGCAGGCTCATCCTGGGGTCTGGTGCCAGCCTTCTGCTCACCGACACCGTGGGTTTTGTGCGCAACCTGCCCCATGGCCTCGTAGAAGCCTTTAAAGCCACGCTAGAGGAAGCCTCCAGCGCCGATCTTCTCATACACGTGGCCGATGCCGCCGACCCCGAGGTGGAATCGCAGATGGCTACTACCGAAAAGGTGCTGACCGAGATAGGGGCGGGAGTTCTTCCTCGTATACTGGTGCTCAACAAGACCGATATCGCCGACCCCGGAGCAATCCAGGACTGGCTCCACACACATCCTGGCGGGCTGGCCGTATCGGCCAAGACTGGGGAGGGTTTACAGGCGCTAGTGAAGCTGATCGAGGAACGCTTGAGCGGAGGCATGGTGGAGATGCACTTGATCATTCCCCACGACCAGTACGCCCTCATTCCGCTCATTCACAGGGAAGGAGTTGTCATAAAGGAAAGCTCCCAAGACGAGGCTTCAAGCATTCTGTGTAGGATTCCATCGCGATTGGTATCCAGGCTCGAAGCCTTTAAAGCTCCCTAAAGCC
>CAZHSK010000034.1:2888-5067 GCA_964535235.1 uncultured Treponema sp.
AGGATTCCATCGCGATTGGTATCCAGGCTCGAAGCCTTTAAAGCTCCCTAAAGCCCAACCGAGCGATCTCGCCCGAACTGTAGCGGGCGACTTCGGATCCGGCTTCACTCAACAGCAAAAAGCCCTCCTCATCCACGCCTAGAATAGTACCGGAGCGCGTCGTGCCGGAACGGGGATCTCCCTGAACAAATTCCGTTTCCAAGCCCATGCCCAGCAGCAGCTTTTGGTACTCCTCTTTCCAGGAGGGATCGGCGATAGTGGAGATGATGGAAGTCGAGAGCCCGCGGGCGAGGCTTTCCAGTTCAGGGATCGCCGTGGTGCATCCGTTTCGTCTATCCAGCACCTCCTCCAAGGAAATAGCCTTGGCTTGGATGTCCGGAGCGATGACTTCATTTTTTAAATTGATTCCAATGCCCGCGAACAGGCCTGAACTCGAGGATTCGCAGATCATGCCCCCCAGTTTTTTCCAGGCCTGCGTTTTTTCGCTCCAACCTAGAATATCATTGGGCCATTTGAGCGCGATTCGCCCGGCAAGCCCTGGGAGCGTTTTCAGGTATTGGGCGATGCCTAGTCCGATGCGCAGGGGCAGGGCAGGGAGCTGCGCTAAGGCAGGATCCAGGCAGAGAGTCATGGTGAGGGATGCGCCGGGACTGGAAAGCCATGTTCTGCCTTCTATCCTACCCCTGCCTGCGCGCTGGTGCTCGGCCAGGATAATAAAGGGGAAGTTCCGCTCCTTCGCTACAGCGCTCCGGGCTTCATCCATGGTAGAGCCCAGGACGGGATATCGCAGGAGTCTCAAGGCTGCGAATCCGCTTTACCCGCGGTTACGTCGGCTATCAGTATTTTGCGAATCTCCCCCAGCCACGTCAACTCAGCCCTGTAGAACTCCAGGCTGTGTCTGTCGGCGGCTTCCCACAGGGCTTTTTCGAGATCGCTGCGGGCCGGCTGTTCGGGATTTCGGCGGCTTCTTTCCTCGCACATCAGGATGTGGGCTTCCAGGGCTTGGGCGTAGCCATCCACGAACTGCTCCCTGCCCGCAGCTCCCAGGCTGGCGGCCCAGGCTAGCCTGGTGGTAAAATCGCTACGGAGGACAGGTAATTCCGGCTCGGATTCCAGCCAAGATTGCAGTTCCTGCCTGCCCTGATCGGTTATCGTGTAGAGTTTCTTGGCAGGCCGTTTTTCCTGCTGTTGAACCTCTATGCTCACCAGGCCTTGCGCATGCAGCTCTATGAGGGCGCCATAGATTTGATTGTTGTTCCCCGACCAGTGAAAGGAGAGGGCATCGGAGAAGCGACGCTTGAGTTCATACCCCGAAAAGGATTTCCAGCTCAAGAATCCCAGAATGGCATGGCGAATGGACATGGGACAATGATATGGTAAGGCTAACATAGAGGCAAGAGGGATGCGCTCGCGCTTTTTCCTGCTTTTTACACTACGGTACTTGCGCATGTCTTCATTTGGAGTATTATGTTTTTCGTTGCCTGGATACCTTTGAAGGTATTTAAGGCGACCGCAATGCCTATCCTTTCCTCGCCGGGAGGCTCCATCCATGTGCGGTATAATTGGTTACTCAGGTCCTAGAAAAACTTCATCCGTGCTTTTAGAAGGGCTGCGACGCCTGGAATACAGGGGCTACGATTCAGCGGGAGTTGCGGTGGGAAGGCCTGGACACCCTGATCTAAGCATCGTCAAGACCGTGGGCAAGATCGCGGTCCTCAAGGCGGCCATGCCGGCCGACCTGGATGGCAGCTGGGGCATTGGTCATACTCGCTGGGCAACCCATGGCGGGGTTACGGTAAAGAACGCCCATCCGCATACCGATTGTTCCGGCAAGATAGCCGTCGTGCATAACGGAATTATCGAAAACCACATGTCCCTGAAGTCCATGTTGGAGAAAAAGGGTTGCGTTTTCGTGTCCGAAACCGATACCGAAGTCATTCCCCAGCTCATAGCCCATTACTATAAGGGCGATTTGCTGGATGCGGTGCGGGCCGCTGTGCAGAGCCTCAGGGGAACTTATGGCATTGCCTGCGTTCATGTGGATGAACCTGGCCGGATAGTAGGGGCCCGTAACGGCAGCCCCTTGGTGGTGGGCGTAGGCGCGGGCGAGATGTTTTTAGCTAGCGATGTCACCGCCATGGTGGCCTACAC
Source organism: uncultured Treponema sp. (assembly GCA_964535235.1). Lineage (GTDB taxonomy): Bacteria > Spirochaetota > Spirochaetia > Treponematales > Rectinemataceae > UBA2256. The sequence goes on from CAZHSK010000034.1 coordinate 5,040, forward strand.
CAATAAGGTAGTCTACCTCAATGACGGA
>CAZHSK010000034.1:5077-11334 GCA_964535235.1 uncultured Treponema sp.
ATATAGACAAGGACAGCTATTCCATCATCGACAGGGATGAGCACAAGGTGGACAAGAAGGTCGATGAGGTTACCTGGGAACTGGGCTCCATTGAAAAAGGCGACTTTCCCTGTTACATGGAGAAGGAAATTTTCGAGCAGCCCGAGTCGATCGGCCGGGCTATCAGCGGGCGTCTGGATGCGGAAAATTCCACCGCCAAATTGGGAGGTCTCAACCTGGAGCGTCGGAGGCTTTCGGGCGTGGGAAGGGTGAGAATAATCGCGGCGGGGACTAGCTGGCATGCTGGCCTGGTGGGAGCCCATCTGCTGGAGCACGTGGCCCGCATTCCCGCCCAATCGGAGTTGGCCAGCGAAATACGCTACAGAAATCCCGTCGTGGAAAGGGACAGCCTCTGGTTTACCGTAAGCCAGTCGGGCGAAACCGCAGATTCTCTCTACGCGATGCGGGAAATGCAGAGAAAGGGCGCCACGGTATTGGGCATCTGCAATGTCGTTGGTTCTACAATCGCACGGGAGTCCGACGGCGGAATTTATGTGCATTCCGGACCTGAAATCGCCGTAGCATCCACCAAGGCCTTTACAAGCCAGCTGGCCGCCTTTTATTTGTTTACCCTCCTGGTTGCCCGCATGCGGGACATGTCCAGGGATGAGGGCATGAAGTACCTTTCGGCCCTCCAGTCTGTGCCCGACCTGGTGCGCACCACCCTCCTGCAGAGGGACAGGGTGCAAGCGGCGGCCAAGAAATACTGCAAGGCCAAGGATTTTCTCTTCCTGGGCAGGGGCATCCTCTACCCCATAGCTTTGGAAGGAGCGCTCAAGCTCAAGGAGATCAGCTACATTCATGCCGAAGGCTGCTCCGCCGGGGAGATGAAGCACGGTCCTATTGCCTTGGTAAGCCCTGACGTCCCCAGCGTATTCCTGGTTTCCGACGACTACCTGAGGGAAAAGACCATTTCCAATATAAGGGAAATCAAGGCCAGGGGCGGTCCGGTGATTGCCGTGGGCGTAGAAGGCGATGAGGAGACTAAGAATCTCGTGGACGACTTTATCCCGGTTCCCAAGTCGGATTCTCGGTTCTATCCCTTTACAATGGTTATTCCCCTCCAGCTTTTTGCCTATTTCTGCGCCCTCGAATTGGGGCGCGACGTGGATCAGCCACGCAATCTCGCCAAGAGCGTCACCGTAGAGTGATGCATTAGTTTTCTCTCTCCAGACGGGCGAGCCGAGCGTCCGCCTCAAGAAGATTTGTGCTTGTTGATACCGGACTACAAGGGGTATACTGACCCTGGTCTGTGATCGAATTGTTCAGGAGGATCTATGAAAAGGACACTGCTGGTTCTCATGATCGTTGCTTCCATCGCTTTGTTCGGATGCGCGAGCGGTGGAAAGGGCGATACTATCAAGGTTGGCTGGTTTGGCGCCCTCACAGGCGACCAGGCGGTCTGGGGCGAGAATGAGTTCAATACGGTTAAAATGTTGTTCGAAGAGTACAACAATGCCGGCGGTATTGAGGTGGGTGGCAAAAAGTACAAGCTGGAAGCCATCGGCTACGACAACAAGGGTGACGCTCAGGAAGCGGTCAACGTCGTAAAGCGCCTCACGGGTCAGGACAAGGTCGTGGCCATACTAGGGCCCAATGCCTCGGGCAACGCGATTCCCATTGCGCCGGTGCTGGAGCAGGCCAAGGTGCCTGATATCGCCACAGTAGCCACCAATCCCAAGGTCACGGTGCTGGATGGCAAAGTAAAGCCCTACAATTTCAGGGTTTGCTTTATCGATCCATATCAGGGCGCAGTCGCCGCAGGCTATGCGTTCGACAAGCTGGGAGCGAAAAAGGCGGCCATCCTCTACGACGTATCGGATGACTACAGCCAGGGCTTGCGCGAGTTCTTCACTATCAACTTCGAGAAGAAAGGCGGCACAATCGTCGCTGATGAATCGTTCAACGCGGGTGATGTGGATTTCAGGCCCCAACTGTCCAAGATAAAGGCTGCCAACCCCGACATCATCTTCATGCCTTATTTCTTCAAGGAAGTAGCCCTCTCTGCCAATCAGGCCAGGGAGCTGGGCATTACCCAGGTGCTGATGGGCGGCGACGGCTGGCCCTCCGAGCAGCTGATCTCCATGGGCGGCGCCGCAGTGGAAGGATGCTATTTCGTCAACCACCTGGATTATGCCGATCCCGCGGTACAGGACTACAAGGCTCGCTATCTGGCTAAGTACGGCAAGGAAACCGAGCTGAACGGATTCCTTGTGCACGATGCAGTGCTCGTGCTCGTCGCTGCAATCCAGAAAGCAGGCAAGGCTAATGGCGAAGCGATTGCCAAGGCTCTGGAAGGTATTGAGGTACAGGGCATCACGGGCTTTATTAAGATCAGCCCCGAAACCCATAACCCCGAAGGCAAGGATGCCGCTATTCTCAAGATTGTAGAAGGCAAGTACGTGTTCCAGGAAAAGTACGCGGCTCAGTAAGAGCTTGTAAGGAGGCATTAAGGCGGGCAATGAAAACCTGCCCGCCTGCCTCGAAAATCATGGAGAATGTATAAGTGCCCGCGGACTGCGTACTTTGCTCCGAGCCCGCGGGCGCTGTTTTTATTATTGACGAAACTACTAAGCCACTTTCAAAAGTTTGCAGACTTTTGAAAGTGGCTCAATCCCTTTTGAAAAGGATAGGCCATGGTTCAGTTTCTGCAGCAGATGATCAACGGGCTGTCGATTGGCTCCGTATACGCCCTCATGGCCGTGGGCTATTCCCTCGTGTACTCCATAATGAGCTTTTCGAATTTCGCCCACGGAGGGGTGATCATGCTGGGGGCTTATTTCGGCTTCTTTGCCATCACCCTGCTGAAACTGCCTTTTATTCTCGCGTTTCTGCTTGCATGCGCCGGCACTACCATCCTGGCAATATTGGTGGAACGCATTGCATACAAGCCCTTGAGGGAACGCAGCGCGCCATTTCTTTACTTCATCATCTCGGCTATGGGGGCTTCGATTCTTCTGGAAAATCTCGTGATAGCCACTATCGGCCCCACGTTCAGGACCTATCCAGCCGTCATACCCCGCACTCCGATCCATCTTGGCCCAATAGCTCTTGGGAGGCTGGATCTCATTATGTTCCTGATATCGGCAGTCTGCCTGGCTGGTCTCATCCTCTTTATAGACAAAACCAAGATGGGCAAGGCAATCCAGGCTGCGGCCTACAATATCAAGGCCTGCGCACTCATGGGCGTCAATACCGACAGGATAATCCTTATAGTATTCGGCCTTGGGGGATTTCTGGCCGGCGTGGCCGGCGTCTTCTTCGGCATGAAGTACACAGTGTATCCCCAGATCGGCAATATAACGACGAAATCCTTCATCGCGGCGGTGTTCGGAGGCTTGGGAAGCCTGCCGGGAGCCGTACTGGGTTCGGTGCTCCTGGGCACCTTGGAAACCCTGGTGGCCGGTTACCTTTCTTCCCAGTTCCGCGATTTAATCGCTTTTGTAATACTCATAGGCGTCCTCATCTTCAGGCCTTCGGGCATTATGGGGAAAAATACTGTGGACAAGGCTTAGGACGGGGGTGGGAATGGACTGGTTCTATATCCAAGGCATTCTGATGCTCGCCGGGATCAACCTGATCGCGGTACTAGGCCTGAGTCTGCTTACGGGCTTTACGGGGCTTTTTTCCTTTGGACATGCGGGTTTCATGGCCATAGGCGCCTACATAGGAGCCCTGGTGACGGTATCGCCCAGCACAACCCCTGCTGGCTTAGGTCTTCCCTTTGCCTTGGGCATTATCGCCGGAGGAGCCGGCGCCGGCTTGGTGAGCTATTTTATAGGCAAGATCACGCTCAATCTGAAGGGCGACTATTTCTGCATCGCTACTCTCGGCTTCGGCGAGGCTATACGGCTCATTCTCAACAATGTGCAACTCTTCGGAGGTTCTCGGGGCTGGCCGGGAGTGCCCTATAAATCCACACTTCCGGTCATAGTGCTCGTGGATGTGCTGGCGGTCTTGTTCCTGGCTAATTTAGTGAGATCCAGGCATGGACGCAACATGATCGCGGTGCGGGAAGAGGAGTTGGCAGCCCAGATAGCCGGCATCAACGTATTCAAGTATAAAATGCTCGCCCTTGTGGTGAGCGCTGTATACGCGGGCGTGGCCGGGGTGTTCTTCGGACATTACATGACCTTCATCCAGCCCAAGATGTTCTCCATGACCAAATCCACAGAACTAACAATCATCGTCATTTTCGGAGGCCTTGGCTCCATCTCGGGTTCTGTCCTGGGAGCCCTCCTCCTCACCGCCTTGCCGGAAATCCTCAGGGCATTTGAAATATGGCGCCTGGTCTTCTATGGGGCCGCGGTAATCCTGATCATGATTTCCCGGCCCAAGGGCTTGATGGGAGGCATGGAACTCAGCCCCGCCGGTATCCGAAAGATCCGAAGCGAGAGGAGGGCGAGGATTCAAGCCTTGCGGGATAGCAAAAATGACCAGAACGGGGAGATGGGCAATGGCTGATATATTGCGAATCTCCCGGCTGACTAAACGCTTTGGCGGTCTTGCGGCGGTGAACGATGTGAGCTTTTCCGTGCCCGAAGGAGGCATCGTGGGTCTCATTGGACCCAATGGTGCGGGCAAAACGACTATCTTCAACCTGGTGACAGGGGTCTACTCTCTCACCGAGGGAGATGTGCGCTTCAGGGACAAGAGCATTACAGGCCTGGCTCCCTACAAGATCGCGGATATGGGTATAACCAGGACATTCCAGAATATCAGGCTTTTTAAGAATCTCACGGTTTTTGAGAATGTCCTTACCGCCTGCCATTTGAGCGCTTCCTACAATATTGTGGATTCAGTACTGCGTCTGCCCAGGTTTAGAAGGGAAGAAAAAGCGCTCATGGAAAAGGCCGAAAAGCTGCTTTCCATAATGGGACTCACCGAGCGCCGCGATCTCGTGGCTAACAATCTCCCCTATGGGATGCAGCGAAGACTGGAGATAGTCCGCGCCCTCGCGCTGGATCCGCAGCTCCTTCTCCTGGACGAGCCGGCGGCGGGGATGAATCCGGACGAGACGGAACAGCTCATGCGGCTGATAGGGCGTATTCGGGATGAGTTCAAGCTTTCAGTATTGGTGATCGAGCATCATATGGATCTTATAATGGGCATCTGCGAGCATATCGTGGTGCTCAACTTCGGGATCATGCTGGCCGAGGGCTGCCCGGCCGACATTTCCAATGACCCCAAGGTTATAGAAGCCTATCTGGGCGCCACCGAGGAGGCCTAAGGACATGCTTTCGATCAAGGACCTCCACGTATCCTACGGAGGCATTCGTGCGCTGAAGGGCGTAAGCCTGGAAGTGAGCGCAGGGGAGATTGTCACCATAATCGGTGCGAACGGGGCAGGAAAATCCACGCTTCTCAATACTATCTCAGGCTTTCTCAAACCCGGAGCGGGCGAAATTCTGTACAAGGGCAAGAAGCTGGCCCGACGGCCTGATCTTGTCGTGCAATCAGGTATCTGCCACGTTCCCGAGGGCAGGCTTATATTCGCCAATCTGAGCGTAAGGGATAATCTCAATTTGGGCGCCTATCTGAGGTCGGACAAAAATGCCATAAAGGACGACATGGAGAGGGTGTTCGTTCTCTTTCCTCGGCTGAAAGAGAGGGAACAGCAGATGGCCGGCACTCTTTCAGGTGGCGAGCAGCAGATGCTGGCCATGGGAAGGGCTCTTATGACCGAAGGGGACCTCATCCTGATGGACGAGCCTTCACTTGGATTGGCGCCCCTCCTGGTAAAAACCGTATTCGAAATAATCGAGAGAATCAGATCCATGGGAAAAACGATACTGCTGGTGGAGCAGAACGCATTTAAAGCACTGGCCGTGGCAGACAGGGCCTATGTGCTCGAGCAGGGACGTATTGTCACTTCCGGACCAGTAGCCCAGATCGCCGGCGATCCAGCGATACGATCGGCATACCTGGGTTCTCGGTCCGTAAAAGCCCGCAACTGAAATTAAAAGAGGCCTATAAGCGCAAATCCGGCCAGTGCAGCGCCCAGCATGAGCAGTATGGTTATCCTCCCCATCCAGCGGTGTATCTTTTTTAGACCGGCAATTTTTGTCTTATCCTTGGTCTTGAATATGGCAAAACCCAGGGCTGGGGATGCCAAGAGGAAGAGGAGGGCGGCCAGGCCATAAAATGCGTGCCTGACCCTGAAGTGCGGACCTCCCGATGTCTGGACCGAAACCGCCGCGGCAATCAGCCCGCCGAGG
>CAZHSK010000035.1:0-6670 GCA_964535235.1 uncultured Treponema sp.
TTCTCCCCGTGCGAGAATTTCCTGGATGGTGGAACTGCGATTGAGGAAGATGTTCAGATATGGCCCAACTGCTTTGGCCTGTCCAAGGACATCGTTCGCATGTCCTGCCAGAAGGCGCTCCAACTCTGTGGCTATGGCTGCAGGGCTTTTCCTGAGAAGTTTCGCGTAGGCGAACATAGGAAAGCCTATATCCCCGAGTTCGGGTTTGGGCGGAAACTCGGCCACCAGGGAATCGGGAATTATCACTCCCGATTCTAGTCCGGCAGAACCGGCCAGAGTTTTGAGTGCAGCTAAAACTGAGTCTTTCCAGAGTATCTTGCTATCTGTCATGTAAGCCCCATGTGTAATGAGCGTTGGATGGATACTAGCGCGCAAGTCGATTAGGCTTCAAGCTCCCGACTTTGGATTCGCCTGACCCGAAGGTGCTTAGCTTAGGTTCTCTTGGGTAAGGAGTGCGAGGAAACCCTTCTCATCTATGATCGGAATGCCCAGGGTTCTTGCCTTTATATTCTTGGCTGATCCTGATTCGGGCTCATTGGTGACTAGGTAATCCAAATCCTTGGTCACTGAGGTCTTGGAACTGCCTCCCAGATCCCTCACTCTTTTTTCAGCTTCCTGGCGCTTCAAGGTAACCAGCTCGCCGGTGAAGCAAAAACTCTTGCCCGCCACAGGATTGGCGTTCTCGCCTTGCGACTGCAGCAGGGAGGCTTGCCTGAGACGGATATGGCCTTGAGCCAGCAAGTCCCTCATCTGATCCTCCACAGCCCTCAGGGAGTTCCATATACTGGCAGCCATGGTTTCGGCTATGCCGTGCAGCGTGGAGAAATCCTCCTCGTCTGCGGCGAGAAGGGCTTCCAGGCTATCCATTCCGCCTTTTACCAGCTTGTCCGCCACCAGGAGGCCAACACCTTCCAGATCGAAGCCGGCTATGAACTCCTGCAGGCTGATTTCCCTGGCTGCGTGAAGATTCCGCAGCACCTTCTGGGCCGAAATCCTGCCCATGCGCTCCACGCCGGCCAGTTCATCAACCCCGAGGCTGTAGAGGTCGGCGATGCGGCCAAGACGGCCCGATTCATGGAGCCGCGTTATGAGGGCGGATCCGAATTCGCGAATATCGAGGATGGAAAGCCATTTCTCGATTCTGTGCAGTTCTTTCTTCGGGCATAGTTCGTTGGGGCAGTAAAGCCTCGAGTCGGCGTCCACAAGAGCGGTTTTACAGACTGAACAGATTACAGGCTGGGAAATATCGGTAGCGCCAGGGGGATTTTCCACAAGGGATTCTATTTTGGGGATAATTTCCCCCCTTTTAGTGACAATCACCCTGGAACCTATTTTTAATCCCATGGTTCGGATCATGCCGGGATTATTGAGATTAGCCCGCTGGACTGTGGTGCCGGCCAGGCGAACGGGTTCTACAATGCCTATAGGCGTGTAGAGGGCTCCCGATTCGCTCCATTCCACCGCAATAAGGCTTGTGAGCGCCTCTTCGGGGCTGAACTTGAAGGCAATCTGACGCTCGGGCCTCACCTTGGCGGCATCCTCCACGTCGATACTTTTGTCCTTCACCACCAGCCCGTCGATATCGTAGTCCATATCCGGACGAGCAGCCATTATCTTGAGCCTGTAGTCGATTACCTCTTCTATAGAATGCAGCACTTCGGTTGTAACCACAGTAAATCCCATTCTTGAAAGCCAGCGAATTTTATCCACTTCATCTTCAAAGGGAGGTTTGGCCGATAGAACAGTAGTATCCGGTAAAAGTTCCGGAATACTCCGGCCCGAGTGGTTCTGCAAGCGTATCTGGCCAAAAGCGTCATAGCAAATAATATCCAAATCCTCACTGCCCAAGCCATCTTTTCGCTTCATGACACCGTTTGCCGCATTTCTGCAGTTAGCCTTATCCGAAAACTTTTTTGCGTGAATTTGCCGGGACATGAGGACCTCTCCCCTCACGGCACCGGAAAATGCCTCGGACAGGCGCAGGGGAAGCCCTCTCATCCTGCGCACATTGGGAGTGATGTCGTCGCCCACACTACCGTCGCCCCTGGTTACGGCCCTTAAAAAAATACCATCGGCGTATTGGAGTTCGATGCTCGCGCCATCTAGCTTGTATTGTACAACGAAGGTGCTAAGGGCTTGCTTTTCAGCCCAGGTTCGGAAGCTTTCGGGGTCGCTGGCCTTGGATTGGCTGCCCATGGGCATGACATGCTGGGCCTTGGGCCAACCGTCGGCAAGATCCTCGCCCACCCTGGACAGCAACGGATTACCCGGATCCAGGTCTTCCAGCTCGGACCAGAGGGCGTCGAACTCCTCATCGCTCAAAACAGGCTGTGCGTTATAATAGAGATTCTGATTAACCCGTATTGCTTCCTCGAGTTCGGCTATCCGGGAATTCACCGGGGACTCAAGTCCCTTTTGTTTCATGGACGAATGATAGTACGCGGTATCCGAGACTGTCAAAGGCCGGCATTGCAAAAGAGCATTTCAGACTTTACAATGGCTTCCCATACGCAGTGTTCCAGGCAGGTGTATACAAATGAGTTTTTTTGCAATTCAGGTCGTAACGGGCCGGGAAGATATATATATCGAACTTTTCTCGAAACAGAGACCAGACCAACCGCTTTATAGTGTTAAAAAAAAGATACGTTCGCGTAAACGGGGCAAGCCGACAATAGTGACAACCTGCCTTTTTCCTGGCTATCTCTTTTTTCAATATGAAGGCGAAAGACCCACACCGGAGCTGGTGAGCGATATCAGACGTACAAAGTATTTTATCCGGATACTTCCGGGAACTGATAAGATAAAACCCTTGGGTGAAAGGGATACCGCCATAATCAGGCAGCTTCTTTCATTCGGCAAAGAGATAGGCAGCTCTCTTGTATCCTTTGATGAAAACAACAGGATTAAGGTCATCCAGGGGCCGATGATGGGCATGGAGGGCATGATCATAAAAGTGGATCGCCGAAAAAAGAGGGCTAAAGTTCGCTTGGAGATGAATGATTCCCCAATATCCTTCGACCTTTCCTTCGAGGTTTTAGAGACAGTAAAGGAGGAGAAACACGAGCCAGCAAATCCTTCGTGAACTCCTGCCCACCCTCGGAAGCCTCCATTTCCCCGGGATGCTCTACGCTTCCACTATCAGGTCTCCCACAGCCAGGGCTAAAAACCCTAAAGTAGTAAGCAACAGCCTCCCTGGCGGCTATTTCAGAATAATGGGCGCCGATCTGGTCAGGGAGTCTATTTCACCCTGGCTGTCACCTGGAATAGCCGTATTGGCCACAGACACTATTTCCTTCAAGGGCGAAGCCCTAGGCCTCATCCTCGGCCCCGATCCGGGAATCTGTGATGAACTGGCCGCCGCCACGTTAGTTGAATTCGAGGAGGAAGAGCCTGAGCGGGAATGGGAGAGTTTTTCTTCATCCCAGATTGCCTACCATTTCTCATCGGAATATGGCAAACCCGAGACTATGTTCTCCAAATCTTCGGTAGAACTCAAGGAAGTCTACCGTAATGGTATATTCGATCATCACTACGGTGAACCCATGGGAGCCCTCGCCCACTGGGAGTACGACAAGATGGCTCTATATTGCGGAACCCAGTGGCCCGATGATCTGCGGCGCAAGGTTGCCAAGGTGCTCAATGCCTCTGAGTCCGATATAGTCGTGCACCCCACCGAAATGGGCAGATCCCTGGATGGAAGGCTGTGGTATCCAGCCCTGGTGGCAGCCCAAGCTGCCGCCGCCGCCAAGATTTCAGGCAAGCCGGTGCGCATCCTCTACACCAGGGAGGAGGATTTCCTCCATACCACCAAGCAGGCCAGGAGTGCCGTGAACATCCGGTCGGGGAGTGACGAACAGGGAAGGCTTCTAGCTCTGGATATCAGCATACTCATCAACATTGGTGCCTATAATCCGATGGCCGAGGAGCTCGTCCATCAGGCCGTGTCGGCTATAACAGGCATATACTCCTGTCAGGCAGCGAGGATAGAAGCTTATGCGATTCGAAGCAACAGCATTCCTCTGGGGGCCATGGGGAGCATAGGGGCTACCCATGCGTTTTTTGCGATTGAGGCCCATATGAACAGTCTTGCCCAGCGCTTTGGAAAGCATCCTGCAGAGATAAAGGCCCTCAATTTGCTCAAGAAGGGCCAATCTAATTTTGGCGCTCCACCCTTGAGCTCGGATATACCCTTTAGCAAGATTCATCAGGAATTGGAGAATATTTCCGACTACAAGAGAAAATATGCCAGTTACGAACTGGTTAAAAAGCGGGATCCTGCCTGCAGGGACGGCATAATCAGAGGCATAGCCCTTACCTTGGGCTATCAAACCGGTCGCTCCTTTTCCAACCATCCTGGCATGAATGTCTATACCGTGGAGGCGACCCTGGACAGAGATCTACGCCTCACTCTACGTACCCAGGGAATCATTGGCTCGGAAGGGCTAAAGACCATGTGGCGCAGAAGCGCATCGGAAATTCTCTCGATTCCGGAAGACCAGATCGATTTTGTCCTTCCCGATAACATTCACAGCCTCCCTTCTGGCCCTCTGACTCTTTCCAGGGGCTCCACACTCATTCAGCGCCTTGTGGAGAGGACCTGCCGCACTATCCAAAAAAAACGTTTTAGGGAAAGCCTTCCCCTCAGCACCAAGGCTCAGACAAGGGCCTTGGCTTCTTCAAATACACCGAACAACCTCTTTCCTGGAGGCCCGGTACTGGATTCGGCCTCCTGGTGCGGCACGGCGGTGGAGGTAGAAATAGACGTGCTTACAGGCAAGCCTCTCCCCCTGGCCGTATGGATGGTCATCGATGCTGGAAGAATTGTCTCTAAGGAAGCCGCACTGGCATCCCTGAGGGCTTCGGCATTGAGCGCCTTGTCCCTCTGCACCGCCCAGGAATTCGATCCCGATACAGCGGGGCGTAGCGACTATCTCGCGGACAGCAGCATTCGGCTTGTTTCGCTTCCTGAGATTTCCATTGAATTCATCGAGTCGGAGAAAAGCACCGTGGCCAAGGGGATTGGCGAACTACCCTTCATCACTATACCGGCGGCCTTCTACAGCGCTCTCACCCAGGCCTTGGGCGTGGATCCCAAACAGTTGCCACTGAAGGGCGGAGAAATCCTGCGGCTTCTGGAGGCTCCATGATAGTCGATTGCACCATCAATGGCGTTCAAAGGCATCTCAAGACCAGAAGCGGAGACAGGCTTGTGGACGTACTCCGCCGCGAGCTGAGGCTCTCCAGCCTCAGCTCCGATTGCCTGCAGGGTCGCTGCGGCAAATGCCTCATTTTCATGGATGGACGCATTGTTCATTCTTGTCTTGTCCCTGCCTTTAAGGCCAGGGGCTCAATCCTTCTCACCTTCGAAGCACTATCCCGGAGCCCCGAAGTGAAGGACATCGAAACCGCCTTGTCCAGCGCCCAGGTCCTTGCCTGTCCTTTCTGCAGAACCGCCAAGATCATGGCCATCTATGATCTGCTGGCACGGATGCCACTGCCCGGCGAGGACGACATACTGGAGACGATGGATATGATTTCCTGCCCCTGCACAGACCCTGAGGGCTTAGTGCAAGCGGTAAAAATCGCCTCCGAACTGAGGAACAAGAGGAAGTTCAACCGTGAAGCTTAGTGAGGTGTTCTACCCCGCCGATATTCCGGAGATATTGGGATTGCTGCGTAAGAGCCCCGATATAATGCTCTTGGCCGGAGGAAGCCAGATTGTGGGCTCCCAGCCTTCAAGGGTTATTGATCTCCCCGAACAAGTTGCCTCAATAGCCAGGGTTCAGGAACTGCGAAAAACCAGCCGCACCGAACAATTCCTAGAGATGGGTGCCTGTACAACCCTCACAGGCATACTTGGCCTCTCCCAGGGCAGCTTACCTGAGCCCCTTTCGCTCATAATCCAAGGTATAGGCAACAGGGCTGTCCGCAATATTGCGACTATCGGGGGTAACCTCTGCTGCAAATCTCGTTTTCTGGATCTATGGCCCCTGCTTTCCTGCATGGATGCCCAGGTGGAATTCCGCTCCCCTCTGGGAACTCGCTGGGCTAGCGTTTCCCATCTCTCCGGTGAAGACGGGCTACCCCTTATTCCCCAGGCGAGCCTTTTAAGCCGCGTGCGCATCCCACTCTACAATTACGACTTCGTATTCTACCGCAAGCTGGGCAACTCCCTCTTCCCTTCCAGGGATTCTGCAGTCTTTATCTGCCTTGCCAATATCAACCGGGGCAAGGTGGAGGATTTCAGGCTCGCCTTCTCCGGTGAAAAGGCTTTCCGCCTCAAGGACAAGGAGATGAGCATTTCAGGTAAGAAGACTTCAAGCCCCAGAAAGGAACTCAAAATCATTATTGACGAATACAGGAAGGCCTTTGAAGCTCAGGCCTGGTTCGATTCCAGACCCTTCTCCGCCCTACTGGAAGAGGTCTTTGGAAGGTTGTTCAGATGACTGGGACACTCTTTCTCCTCCCCGCGCCTATAATTCCATATTCCCCTGAAGAATGGACTCAGGAGAACATAGCCCTTTCCGTGCCGGTAAAAGCTATTCAAGCGTATGAAACCCTGGACTCCTTCATCGTTGAGTCGGAGCGAAGCGCCTTGAGACTCCTCTCCAGGTTCAGAAGCAGTGAGAAGATGGATGTGCTAAAAATCAGGGTTCTGGATGAGCATAGC
>CAZHSK010000035.1:6680-11318 GCA_964535235.1 uncultured Treponema sp.
AGAGATATGGAGCTTCCTGAACTTTTTGAAGATCTGAATAGCGGTATGGACTGCGGCTTTCTCTCCGAGGCAGGAATACCCTGCGTGGCCGATCCGGGAGCCGCCTTTGTTGCCTACGCCAGAGAGCATGGAGCAAAAATTGTCCCTGTCTCGGGCCCTTCAGCTATTATTTTAGCCCTGGCAGCTTCGGGTCTGGATGCCCAACGCTTCTATTTTTTAGGCTATCTGCCCCAGGAGGGAGAAGCGCGGCGAAGGCTTCTTGCTCGAATATCAGAGGCGGCTGTGAAGGACGGCATCACCAGGCTCTTTATTGAAACCCCCTACAGGAACAAGGTGCTCCAGGAAGACCTTCTTTCCATTTTGCCCGACAGCCTCTGGCTTTGCGTAGCCGCTGGGCTGGGCAGCCTTGAGGAGCGGATTGTCAGCAAACCAGTGGGTGAATGGAAACTTAAGAAAGTGGATCCCCCCGGAAAGGTTCCGGCGGTTTTCCTCATCGGAAAAAAAGCGAGCATTAAGCCACCCAACAGCCGTTAGGTGAGGGATGCCAGCCTTTCACGTATAAACTCGCTCTTTTCCCTCAGGCCTATGGCCTTGGTGCGCAGCACGATGGCGTTGGGCTTTCTGGGATCCAGCTTGACAGCCCCATTGGATTCCCTCATGAGCTTGAGTAGCCTCTCCACCGATATCTTGGCCACCTTGGAGAATTCCACGGTAACCGTGCCCCCCTTTTCCCGCAACACGGATACCGAGAGCTTCCTGCAGAGAATGCGGATTTCTGCCAGAGCCAGGAGGGAGAGGAGTTCGTCGGGCAAGGGTCCAAAACGGTTTTCCAACTCGATCTGGAGGCTGTCCAGCTCTCCCTGCCTGTAAACCGAAGCAATCTTCTTGTACACCTCCATCTTTATCATGGGCATGGAAATGTATTCGTCGGGAATATATCCAGTGTACTCCAGCTCCAGATAGGGTTCTTCCTCCTGTGTTTCGGTACCCGAAAGCGCGCTCACCGCATCGTCCAGAAGCTTCAGGTAGAGATCAAAGCCCACGGCATAGATATCCCCCGACTGCTCCCGGCCTAATAAGTTGCCCGCACCCCTCACTTCCAAATCCTTCATGGCGATTTTGAAGCCCGAGCCCAATTCAGTAAAGTCAGAAATAATCTGAAGGCGCTTCATGGCAATTTCGCTCAGCGCCCGGCGATCGGGATAAAGTAGGTAGGCATAAGCCTGCCTGTCCGAACGCCCTACCCTACCCCTCAGCTGGTAAAGCTGGGATATGCCATAAAAGTCAGCTCTGTCGATAATTATTGTGTTGACATTGGGAATGTCTATGCCATTTTCAATGATCGTGGTGGACACCAAAACATGGAAAGCCCCATGGATGAAACGGTGCATGATATCTTCCAGATCGCCTGGGTCCATTTGGCCATGGGCTGTTTCGGTGAGAGCCTCTGGCACCAGGGCGCGGATGAATGCCTCTACTTCAGGTAAGCTTTCTATCCGGTTATGCAAATAGAAAATCTGCCCACCCCTCTCTAGTTCATTGCGTATGGCTCTGGCCACTACCTCGTGGTTGAACTCCTCCACATAGGTCTGAATGGGCTGCCGCTGCTCTGGCGGAGTCTGGAGAATGGACATGTCGCGAATTTTGAGCATGGACATATGAAGAGTGCGAGGTATGGGGGTAGCGGTGAGGGTAAGACAATCGATGCCTGCCTTGATCTCCTTCAACCTTTCCTTATCCTTCACGCCGAAACGCTGTTCTTCGTCTATCACCAGGAGGCCCAGATCCTTGAAGACCACATCCTTTTGCAAAAGCCTGTGGGTGCCCACCACCATATCGATGCTCCCCGCGCTGAGTCCGGCCAAGGTTTTTTTCTGCTTCTTTTTCTCCACCAGCCTAGAGAGCATCGCAACACTCAAGGGATAATCCCTGAGCCTTTCCTGGAAGGACTCAAAATGTTGCTCGGCCAGAATTGTAGTCGGAGCCAGAAAGGCCACCTGCTTTCCCGCGGCCATGGCCTTGAAGCAGGCACGTAGAGCTACTTCGGTCTTGCCGTAGCCAACATCTCCGCAAACAAGCCTGTCCATGGGCCTGGGCTGCTCCATGTCGCGCTTGATCTCTTCTACGCAGCGCAATTGATCCACTGTCTCGTCAAAGGGGAAGGAAGCTTCGAATTCGGCCTGCCACTGCTCGTCGGGGGGAAAGGCGAAACCCTTGGCCGTCTTGCGCCGGGCGTAGATTCGTATCAGCCTTTCGGCCAGGACCTCGACGGATTTCCTAACCTTGGATTTACGGCTTTCCCAGGACTTTGATCCCAGTTTGTCCAGTCTCGGACTTTCGCCTTCATTGCCGATGTAGCGCTGGATGAGGTTGGCCTGCTCGATGGGTACGAACACGGTTTCCGAGTCGGCGTACTCCACCTTGATATAGTCTCTCTCGTTGCCCAGGACCCGCATCCTGTCGATGCCCGAGAAACGCCCGATTCCATAGTTTATATGGACGACATAATCACCAGGGGATAGCTCCACGAAGCTGTCTATTACCGAACTCCTGGTTTGCCCCAGGCTTTTGGGAATTCGACGGCGACGGCCGAATATCTCCCCCTCCTGCACTAGCCTGAGCTTTACAGAGGGTAGGTAAAAGCCCGCGGAGAGAAATCCTGTGAAAATGCCTGGTGACGAATTGGGCAGGAGGCTTCTGATTCGTTCGGCCTGGGCGGCAGATGAAGCGGCGATGGTGGTTTTTGTTCCCAGGGCATCGAAATTGTTCAAGTCTTCCCTGAAGTAGTTTAAATTGCCGAAAAATGACTTGGGCGGCTCGGAACCCATACGGAGTCTCTGGTGCTGGAGGCTGTCCTTGAGCGCAAAGCTGCTTAGTAAGCGCCGGGTTTCTACTAGGAGAGACGAAACAGGGAGGAAACAGGAATCAGGGGGAGGCACGGGCATCTCCCGCAGGGCAGGCCTGTACATGCCGGCGCATTCCTTGCGCAAGGACTCATCCTGGGCATCCAGCCTTTCCCTGTTAAGGGCAAGCACAACAGTCGAACTGCTCATATATTCCAGGATAGAATGCATGGAGTCGAAGGCCAGCCCATACCAAAGCTCCTCTCCTGCCACCTCACCTTGGGCGTCGAGGGCTTCCTTGAGTCCTTCCATGCGGCCTGCGCAGCCAGGAAGAGCTTCGGCCTTGAGGATCAGGGCATCTATCATGGCTGAATCCCAAAGCACTTCTTTGAGGGGCCGGATGGCGCATTCCGGAAGAGGCTGACCCTGGGACTGTATTTCCACTTCAAATCCCGTGATCTTGTCGATTGTATCGTAGTCAAAGTGGATGCGGACTGCCTTTTCATCGCCAGGCATGAAGATATCTACCACCTCGCCTCTCTGGGCGAACTCCCCTGGCAGAGCGATGCGTGGCACCCTGAGATAACCGTAGTTGGCCAATAGTCCGGCGATAGCCTGAGGTTCTATCTTGTCACCCTTCTTGAGGCTGAGTAGCTTGGAGGCAAAGTAGTCCTTGGGTGGCACAGGAGTAGCCAATGCCCTATGGCTCGCTACCAGAATACCTAGCCCTGTGCTGCAAAGTTCGGCCAATACCGAGGCTCGATCGCCGAAAACCTTGGAGCGAACCGCCGCAGGCCTGTATGCCGCCGTCCTCCACCAAGGCAGAAGCCGGGCTTTAGCCCCGAAGAATTCTAGGTCGGCGGAAAACTCCTCGGCTTCCCTGTCGCTGGGCAGTATGACAAGAAGCGGAAGCTTTAGCCTCTGGAAAGCAGTAGCGGCCACCAAGGCCATAAAGGAAGTCTCGGCTTCCTGAATCTCTATAGGGTATTCGCCTGCGAGTAAGGTTTTTTCAAGGTTTCTGTACGCTTCATGGCGCAGTAAACTTTCGGTAAGTACTTGCGATTCTCTTCTGTCCATCGTATTCTTTCCTGGCCCAAGTGCATCGAGGCGGGCGGATTTTCTGCCGCGGTACTTCGAGTATAGTCTTAGGTTTCTTTTTATTCCATCAGTGAGGCTCGCACAGACAATGTTTGCCGTTATATTAGCAGAGGACGACGCCTTTTACAGAACCGTCGCCCACAGATCCCGACTCCATAAATACAGCGTCGCGCGATATCGGGATCCGGTTAAGCTGGCGGACAACTTGCCCGAACTGCGGCCAGAACTCTTGGTCATCAGAGGCACCGATTATCCCCTTCATTGGGAAATTCTTGCCTCCCAGCTTTTCTGCAGCAGGTCTCCAGCTGAATCCCGAATCCTTTTATTCCTGCCGGAGAATCAATCTATACCCTTTAGTTGGCCTAATGTCAGCGTGGTCAGCGAAAAGGCAGAACGCAGTTCCACATCGGCGCTATCCGATGAAGCAGCCAAGGAATTATCGGCTCTATTGAGTCCCCACCGTGCCACCAAGCTTAGCCAGGCAGCTGGGCATGCCAAGGACAAGGACACCAAGCCTGGTATTTTATCCGAACTTTCTTCCAGCCTAATACGCGCCGCGGGTAGGAGCACAGGCAAATAGCTATAAAGAAATGTTTATAAGGCAATTATTTCTAGAATTAGGCATTTTTAATATTGAAAACTACTAGAGGTGGGGATAGTATGGACGACATGAAGGACGCAGTGACTTCGGCATGCA
>CAZHSK010000036.1:0-11273 GCA_964535235.1 uncultured Treponema sp.
CGGCGACGGCAAGCGCTCCCAAGCGTCAATCATCAAGCTTTGGGAAAAGTGATATCTGTCATGATCGTACTTATAGCTCCCATACTTCGTGCCCTAATGGTGTTCCATTGAGTTCATCACGAATCCGGGGCCACTGCGGTAAGAACTGATTCATAAGGTCCTTGAAATTGGCGTTGTGATGCCGCTCAACAAGATGGACAAGCTCATGTACAACTACGAGTTCTATACATTCAGGCGCTTTTTTTGCTAGTTCAAGATTGAACCAAAGGCGCTTCGCTATTGGATTGCAACTACCCCAGCGCGTCCTCATCTTTCGCACGCCCCAGGATGACGCCGTGACGCCGAGCGCCGCCTCCCACTTTTCAAGCAAAGGGGCGATATCCAGCTTGAGTTGCTTCCTATACCAGCGATCCAGAACCGCCCGCCGACGCTCGGCGTCCGCTTCCGGCCTTACAGCCAGCTCCATTGTCGTCAGACCCTTGAGAGCGACACCCTCTCGCCCCGCCACCTCTCGGATCTCCAGCCGGTACTTTTTCCCTTGGAACCAATGCGTTTCTCCGTTTACCATCTCGCGTTCCGACTGGCGGGCTTGATTGGAGAACTTTTCCCTATGCCGCTTGATCCAGGCTAGACGATCCAAAACAGCGAGGCGTATAGCATCTTGCTTTACCCATAGCGGGGTGGCCACGCGCACCCTTCCATCGGGCGGATATACTGCGATATGGAGATGTAAAATGGCCTTCCAGACTACTTCTATCCGTAAGCCCGCCACATCGAGGTAGGTCGTTTCAATACTCTTCATGACACTTCGCTATATCGAGTGTGTTTTTCGCCAGAGCTGCAGTATCGGTAGAAGCCAGGAAGGGATGCTCTGGCTCGGCCATAAGCCATGTATCGAACACATCCTGTATTGCGTATTCCAATTTCCGCAACTTAATGGCGCTCGATCGAAACCCGTCCATCAAATTGTCGCGTATAGCCGCGTCTACAGCCAGCGCCAGCGTTTCGTCTCCGCCAAGGTTGTTATAAAGAGCCCGCCTTCCCGGGCTCGAAAGCGACGCTGGATAGTTTGCCTTCACAGTCTCAGGCTTGGCCGCGTTCCTGGCCAGTTCGGCAATTTTATCCAGATACTGAATGTAATCCAGGACTTCCTTACGCCGCGCTTCTATCAACTCGTCCAGAAGACTGGACATCTTTTCGTAGTAATTGGGATCTATAGGAAATTGTTTGACGATGAGCCTGCGGACATTGTTTTCTATCGTCTCGGCCACCGATTCCTTGTTTTTCTTAATTCGCTCTGGCAGTAAATCCACAACCCGAGCGCCTCGTTCAACTAAAAGATCCACAAGCCCCAGGTTGTCGAAAGCTGATATTTTCTCGCTCTCTTCCGCGCTGATATAATGATCGATCAGGTAGCGCATATCCGGTTCGTAAGCCTTTAAATCGATATAATCACCCGAAGCGAGCTTCACCTCATCCCGGAGCTTGGAGAAATGCTCGACCTCGTTCTTTATTGTGATAATCTCTGCTTTGGAGTATCCAGCCTCCTCCAATTCCGAAGCGAGATTCGAATAGCAGCGTATCAAGGTCGCAGTGAAAGTATAGAGCTTGAGTCGCTTTGGCTCGTTGGCAAAAAGTTGTGCGATATCGCCTGGCTTTACCGAGCAGAAATATGCGAAATAAGCCTGGCTGTCCTGCGGTGGAGCCACCGGCTCGCAGAGCGCATTCACCGTTTCCCTCGCCGCATCGAGATCCGCCCGCGCCTGCGTTAGGCGATCTTTAAGCAACCCGGCCACATCTGCTCGGTCGTAGGTGTCGAATGCTCCCGAGGTGTAATCGGCCACCGCACCCTCCAGGCTCTTAAAAAGATCCTTGTAGTCGACAATATAGCCGTAGTCCTTGGATTCCCCATCCAGGCGGTTCACACGGCATATAGCTTGGAAAAGACCGTGATCACGCATCTCCTTGTCGATGTAAAGATAGGTCGCGCATGGGGCATCAAAACCAGTAAGAAGCTTGTCGACGACGATGAGAAGTTTCATCTTTCCCGGTTCATCGATAAACACCCTTTTGACTTGTTTTTCAAAGTCTTCCACTTTTTTTATTGCCGATTTCTCAGGTTCGTCAAACCATGATGCGAGCATTTTCCGATAGATATCGTATTTGAAAATAGTATCGGAATCCCCTTCTCCCAAGCTTTCACCCTTGGTGTCTGAGATGTCAGGCGCATAACTTGTTACGACCGCACAACGTTCTTTCAGTTCGGTGGAGAAAAATAATTCGTAGTATTTGCAGGCTTCATAAATCGAACCAGCCACGAGCATGGCGTTTCCGTGACCATCGGCCAGGCGCGGCTTGGTATTCATGTCCAGGAGGATGTCCGCTACTATTTTCTCCAGCCTTGATCGGCTTGAGAAAACTTTCCGCATTGTCCCCCATTTGCTTTTAAGCCGCGCCTTAGCAAGATCGTTCAATCCCTTAGTCTTGGCTTCGAACCACTGGTCTATCTTGGATTGGGAAGTGATGGACTGATCAATGTAGCGTGCTTCGTATCGCAGATCCAGGACAACGCCCTCGCGAACGGCTTGATCGAATTTGTAGGTGTGGATATAGCGACCGAATACTTCCACGCTCCGCGCTTTGTCGTCGCGCAAAAGAGGGGTTCCAGTAAAGCCAATGAAGATCGAATCGGGAAGGACTTTCTTCATAGCCTTGTGCAAATCGCCGGACTGTGTCCGATGGCATTCATCCACGAAGACGTGAATATCGCCCTTGGCACGGAAGCCCGGTGGCAGCCTCTGAATCGCCTGGATGAATTCATCAGCATTGCTTTCCGTCTTGGTGTCACTATTCTTGGTGTCGCTGGTCTTATTCCCGAATTTATGGACGAGGGAGCAGAGCAGGGATTCGGTGCTGGAATTGAGCTTCTCGATAAGATCCGCCCCACTCTTGGTTCGATAAATTCCGAGGTTCACTCCTTTGAAGACACGTTCCACCTGTTCGTCCAACTCTGTACGGTCGGTGACGATAAGGACGCGGCCGCTTGTTCTGTTCTCGAGAATCCAGCGGGCAAGCCAGACCATGGTGAGGGTTTTACCCGAGCCCTGGGTGTGCCAGATAATACCGCCTTCCCTGTGTCGGATAAATTCTTGGGAAGCCTTAGTCCCGAAATATTGATTATGGCGGCAAACTTTTTTTATTCCCGCGTCGAAGACCACAAAATCGTGGACGAGCTCGAGAAATCGCACTTTGCCACAAATTTGCATGATATGCCGGTCAAGAAGGTTTTCTTCCTGGGTGATATCGCCTTCGGTCTCCAGCCAGCGAAGATAGTACTTTTCGGGCGTTTCGATCGTGCCGTAGCGCAGGCCTTCGGTGTCATTGCCCGCTATGATCCACTGTATTGTAGAAAAGAAGGGTTGGATGAATTCCCGCTTCTGGTTGTCCAGGTTCTGGCGAATTCCCTCAGAAACGGAAACGCTGGCCCGCTTGAGTTCGAGGACGCCCAAGGCGATACCATTGACGTAGAGGACAATATCAGGCCGTTTGGTCGAGGCTTTGCTCCCGTCCGAAAGCCGGGCGCCTTCGACCGTCACCTCCTCGACAACGGCGAAATGATTTCGCTCAGGTCTTTCCCAGTCGATGAGCCAGACGGTCTCCTTCTTCTCCCCCGTCTCGGGCGAAAGTTTCACGCCGTAGCGTAATAGCCCATAGACGGCCTTATTGCGGTTGAAGAGGGTGGCGCTCGCGTCGTCCGCTGCCTTGTGGAACTCCCACATCGCTCGCCTGGCCATAGCATCGGTCACGCCTTGCGCTGACAGCCATTTCGTAAGGAACTCGTCCTCAATGCAGGAATTTCCAGGACGATCCGACCAGTCGCCGAGGTAGTCGTAGTCCAGCTTTTCCTTAAAAAGCCTGACGATGCGATTTTGTGTAGCGCGCTCGATCTGGCCAACAACGCTCACTTTAAAACCTCCCAATACCCGCCCTTCGCCGGGCCTATCCGTGCCAAGAAACCCAGATCTTTGAGTTTTGCGATGTTCGTTTCGGTTTTTCTTTTAGATATCCCAATAGTTTCAGCTAGTTTAGATACTGCTAGTTTGGGATTTTGCCTGAGCAATTCAAGAATCCTTTTTTGGTTCCCACTCAGGTTTTCGCCGACCCTATCACCGACCCTATCACCGACCCTATCACCGACCCTATCACCGACCCTATCTTTTACTCGTGTAGGATCGGCGAGTATGGTCAGCATCAAACCGTTCGCGTCGTAGTCCAGGCGGGGCAGTGGAACGCCGTAAGCTTCGCACTCGCGGAATATTTTCTCGATGCCGCGGCCCCAGGATTCTACATAACCCGTGCGGAAAAAGGCGTTGGCCAACAGGGGATTATAGGGGATAGACGGGTGTTTCCCCATCAGGCGATCGATGCTCCAATCCTGGGGCAATACACCAGAATTCCAGATCATGATTTTGTCTTCGTAAACGCTCACCTGGATAGGGATGCCGCTTCCATAGTCTTTGTGGATCACCGCGTTCAGGAGAGCCTCGCGCAGGGCGGGTTCGGGAAAGAGATACTCTTCCACTCGCTGGAGGCCCTCGTAGCGGATGTAGGCCTTCATGTATTTGGTCCGGAGCAGATCGAGCGCTTTTTCCACCTGGTCGAACAAAGCTCCATGGATTTCGTCTTGATACCGAAGGTCATCGTCGGTGACGAAGAATCCAATCTTTACATACGCGCCGCTTATGTGCCTGTCCGGCGTGGTGCAGAACAGAAGGGCCGCCGCCCGGTTGAGGAATGTCCCTTCCGTCAGCTGGAGATTTTCCACGAGCGCCGCGTCATCGTCGCGCAGGACGGCTTCCGTCATACGGCCGCTGCGGATGGCTTTCTCCCTGAATTGTTGAAACAAGGCGGGATTGCAGTCCGCCATCCCCAATCGAGGGATCGGTGCGCTATCCCAGTGTCTGCCCTGCTTGCGCATGAGAAAGCGATCCAGGGCGATGCCCTTCAGTTCCTGCTTCGTGCCGCCCGTGCGGTAATGGTACTCGCCCTTGTAGCTTATCGGGTTCGGATAGGGAGGGACCTCGATTTCTATCATATCGAGGCCGTTTTCGTTCCGATGGTTCACGTCTACAACGATCCCCATCGTATCCCTGACTTTATTGGGGATGTCGACAAGCAGCCTCTCTGCGTCCTCTATTCCCGTCACATTCCCCTTGTCGTCACGTCCTAGTATCAGCGTGCCGCCCTGCGCGTTGGCGAAACCGCAGATCCATTTGAGATATTCATCGCGCCATGATTCTTTCCATTCGGTGTTCTGGTTTTCTTTCATAGGCACCTGCACCTTACACGGGCATTTTGAAAGTTTACTCGTTGTTGAGTGGGAGAAATGAAATTAACCGTATTATCCCCCTATAAGGTATATACTCACATTATACCTCCAAAGGTATCTTTCCAGCCTTATACCGCCATGCCCATCCCAAGAATCTCCTCGCTGACATACTGCTTGAATGCGTCCAGGGACGTGAAACAACGGAATCCAGCGCGGCTAGCTAGCGCAAGGGTTTCGTTGTTTTCGTTCAATAACACGGCGACGGGTTGGCTCAGCTCTTCTTGGATTCCATAGGGCCAAGCTAAATCGAATACGGCTTTCTGCTCTCCGGTGTCGGGATCGGCGAAATCGTATGAGAGCTGTCCTTGCGAAAGTTCCTTTTCCTGCATCCAGGCACGGATTTCATCCAGTTGATCTTCCTCTTCGGCGCTCGTTATTCCTCCAAGGATCTTTTCGGTAATCACAGGAGCCTTCACAGAACCAGAGAGCCAGCGCTGATCCCCGTGCAGAAGTCCCTCCATCTGCGCATTCAGTTCTTTCGCCAGCAGTTCCTTTCGGGCATCGAGGAACTTTCCGAAATTCTCGATCTTCCAGAGTTCGGGATCGGTCGGGATCCATTGCGATGCCAGAGCGCCAGGATGAGCTTCTTCAATTTCGGGGAAATACTCTTCCGGCAGACGGTCGCTGATATTCAGATTGGTGTCTTTCGTAAGGAAGCAGAAATTCGCCAGAGCATTGACTTCGGCCCTGAGATATTTTCTGGCATAGAGCTGGGCCTTTGGGAAGATATGATGCACTTCGAGCCTGCTCATCCGGCCAAGCAAGCCCACCTTGAGGGGAAGCCCCGTACCCCAATCGCGAGCTCCTCCCATCCTCGTCAAGAGATAGAGCACGGGGTAGAAGCGCGCCCCGAGGCTCCATCCGGTGAAATGTCCAGGCTCGGCGCGAAGCCCACCATGCCAGAGGCGCAGTTGCTCGAGCAATTTGTCCAACCCGCCATCTTCGCCCTGCAGCGCCGCGAGATCCTGATCGATATAGGATTCAGTGGAACCTGAAAAGCGCCCCCACATACCGGCCTGTACGAACCAAAATAAAAGCTTGTCGCGCTCGACCTGATCCATTATTCCGTCTCGGCGATCCAGATAATGAACGAGCACCGGAATGCCGAATCTCCCGAAGAACACTTGGTCATGGTCAAGGCCGAGCCGACCGCTGATCATGTTTAGGCATGTATCGATATGCTTTGTCGCCCGTTCGAGGCCATCCTGAATTTCTTTCGCATTCTTCCCCTGCAGGTATTGGAATTTCGCTTCGCCTGTCAGCACGGTGTTCACGGATCGAAGAAGCCAGTCCAAATTGAAGTGGAAGCCCGCGTTTGTCCACTCGTGCAGCTTCGATTTCATCGTGTCCCTGGCGGCGGGCCAATCGGCGCAGATCTTTGCCAAGGCGAGATCGCCCTTGGAAAGCTTGGTTCCGCCGCTATTCACCCGATTGAAAATGTCGACGACAACATCGAGATTTTTATCGATGCCCGTCACTTCCTCGACATGAAGCTCGATATCCACGATACCGAGCAATCGGCTTAATTTCCCAATATACTCGCCGATCTTGGCTGCCGACGCGGCATGGCTCGTCAGATGCGCGATCATGTCTCCGATTCCGGAGTTCCCGCGTTTCATGAGATCCGTCACATCGATCCATAGGGGATCGTCGTGCATTCGCGTCTGCTGGTAAAAGGCGAAGGTATCGGTTTCCAGATTGAAATAAAGGCCTGAAAACGCCAGCTTGTTGCCGTCGAAGAATTTGGGGGCTTTCCCGCGGACGACACCGTACAACGATGTCATCCGCTGTTGCCCATCCAATAGAAGCTTGACCACCCCAGGAGCAAGATCTCCATCGCCGCGGTATACAGCGGTATCCGATTCGGTCACCCAAACAAGGAGTCCCCCAACCGGATGGCGATTATAGAGCGAGCTGAAAAAATTCTTCACCTGATCTCTATTCCACACATAGCCTCTCTGAAACTCAGGAAGCGCCATGTGTCCGCTGTCTATATGATCGAGTATTGTAGAGACCTTCATATGAGCCTAATCCTCCCAGTGAGTAGTTCTTGCATCATGGCTTGCTTGAGGTGCTTAGTTTTATCACGGCGAGCTTGTAGAATTTCCAACTCTTCATCCAATTCGGAAAGCAGAGTCGCAATTGCCGTTTGCTCAGGAAGTGATGGAATCAAGAACTCAAGCGACTCTATACTACTTGGTCTCAGATTATTAATACTTGAGCCAGTTAGTATGTTATTTATATAGTCCCTGTACTGTTTGGTTTGGAATAGGTAAAACACAAAAATTGGATTCGCTATAGATGTGTCGATACGAAAACAGCCCATGAAAGCGCCAAATGTATAGTCGTAGCCATCAACAATACCGAAGCGACCAGCCTTGCCAACAAGTGCTTTGCTCCCGTTAGCCATGCAAATCAGAATATCATTCTGCTTTAGTATTTGAGTCGGTGACACCTGTTCTGCATTCACATACTGAACTTCCGCATTTACAACAACTGCATCCTGAATATTATTGGAACGGAGAAGTCGCTTTGTGTATGCCGTATCATTCGCTGATAGATCACTATCACCGTGATAACTAACTCCTCGAAGACAATGCCCTGCATGTCCAAGCTCCTTAAGCTCCCATTTTTCATGGAATCCCGGAAGCCGTTTCTTCCCCGTAAGGAGCTGCCGCATCGCCGCCTGTTTGATGTTGCGCTTCTTGGCGATGAGTTGGTCTATGGATTCGATCAGAGTATCAATATCTCTTAAGGCCTCTACGATCCGAGATTGTTCGCTTAGTGTCGGAGGAATGGGAATTGGATATGTCTTTAATTTTTCTCCGTTTATGTTCGCTTGCCCAATTGCCTGACTTAATACTTTCAGGCTGAAAATTCGAGCCAAACTTGTGTTAAGGATATAATTAATATAATCAGCCGAATACTTCTCTTGGTTAACTTGAACTCGAATTAGATAGCCAGCAAATATCGCAGGAAATTCAGATCTATAGATTGCAGCTTTACCAACAAGGTCTATCGTATTAGTTCGGTTGAAAAGGATATCATTGTTACATAGCAGGTATTTATCTATTTCATTGCTATCGCTCGTGTAAACCAAATTGCTCCAATCGATCTTTCCATCTTGTAGATTACCCATTCGCAAAACAGGAACTAAACCAGCTTGAACAGATTTTGCTGAAGAACCATATTCTATCAAGGAAGCAAGTTCCCCTAATGGTTTTACTTCCCAGTCCTCTGGAATCACGCCCACCTCAGTCAGCTTATACCCCGGCTTCACTTCCATACAAACCCCATCTTCCTCAGGTGTTCGTCGACGCGGGCTGAAAGGGTCTCGACTTCGGAGATCAGAATAGGAAGCGGTTTCGCATAACGTTCAGCCAGCTCCTTGATTCTTGTAGTGAGCGCCTGACTGACGCGGTCCAGTTCTCCCTGTACGGCCATGGTCGCGGCTGTCATCCATTTGTCGTGTATTGTGAGGGATTTAAGATCAACTTCTAAAAGCTGGCGGTACCTTGCGGCGACCTTCACATCGAGGCTTCGCTGCGCATCTTTGAGCTTCTTGCCCGCGGCGGATTCCTCCTCGATCAGGTCGAGATACTTCTCGAGAACCTTGCGTTCCTCTGCCGCATCCTCGTCGGCCTTGATGTCCTTGAGACGATCCTTGACGCTCTTGGCGGTGAGCTTGCCCTTGTCGGTCTTGGCATCCGCGAGCAGGCCATCGTCGCCGCCAAGCTCCTCATCCATCTCCTCCATCGACCTCGATATCGCGTCGCGATCGGCTTCGAGCTCGTTGAGGGCTGCCTTGTCAGCGGCGAACCATCGGGCGACGATCAGCTCGGAGGGGATAAGATCGGTGTTGGATTTCCCGTCGGTGATGCCCTTCCAGCCATCCTGGGCGATCTGCCAGATGTCGTCCTGGAGGGTTTCGGCCCAGTAATCCATCAGGCTCTGGTAGATATCGTAGGGATCGACGAGGGGCGCCGTCGCGAAGGATTGCAGGAGGCTTTCGGAAAGGGTCTCAATCAGGGCTTTGGGATGAGCCCCTTTGGCAATGCCTTCCAGCGAGGGAATCGTCGCAGACTTCCAGGCTTCGAACAGCGTGGTTATTCGCTCATTGAAGGCAGTGAACTCGGGATGTTCGAAGATGACGGATTTGATGGCGCTCGGCTCTACCTTCAGGAGGGCATAGCCCAGACGTCCGGAATCGGCGAAGAGTTCGCGCCGCACCGCGGGGAATACGTCCCAATACGCTGACAGCTCGTCGATGTCGCGCTCTGGGATTCCCCCTTTCAGGTGCGCCTCGATGTCCTGGAGGTCCTCGGGCTCGGAGGCATCGATGTAGCGGGGAAGATTGAGGTTGAAGTCGTTCTTTTCGATCTCCGTGGTAGGCACCATGCGCGAGTATTTGGGCAGCTCGGCTTGGCGCGTGAAGGTGTCGACGATCTTGTGGATGTCCTGCTCGCGCAGGCGGTTTTTGGGGCCGTCCTTGGCGAAGCCTTTCGACGCGTCGATCATGAAGATGCCCTTGCGGGCGACGGCACCTTCCTTGTCCAGGACGAGGATGCAGGCGGGGATGCCAGTCCCGTAGAAGAGGTTTGCTGGTAGGCCGATGATGCCCTTGATGAAGCCGTGGCGTATCAGGTTCCTGCGTATGTCGGCCTCGGCGTTGCCGCGGAAGAGAACGCCATGCGGGTGGATGACAGCGCCTTTGCCGGTACTCTTCAGGCTGGCTAGGATGTGGAGGAGGAAGGCGAAGTCGCCGTTCTTGGGGGGCGGCACGCCGTATTCGAAGCGGCCGTAAGGATCATTGAAGGGATCGAGCCCTGTGGTCCAGGATTTGTTGGAGAAGGGGAAATTGGCGACTACGAAGTCAAACTTCTTGAGCTGGCCATTGGCTTCCTTGAACTGAGGTGAGGAGAGCGTGTTGGCTTGGCGGATCTCTGCCTCGGGGCAGTCGTGCAGCACCATGTTCATGCGGGCGAGGGCGGAGGTGGCGTTGTCCATCTCCTGGCCGTACAGCGCCAGGTTGAGTCCCGTACGTTGTTTTGCCTCGTCATGGGCCTTGAGGAGGAGGGAGCCCGAGCCACAGGTAGGGTCGTAGATGCTCATAGTCGGATCGGTGGCGCTTCCCAGGCCGATCACCTTGGACATCACGCGGGAAACCTCCGCCGGGGTGTAGAACTGGCCTTTGCTCTTGCCCGATTCAGTGGCGAAGTGGCGCATGAGGTACTCATAGGCGTCGCCCAAAAGATCGTCGCCCTCGGCCCCGTTCCGCCCGAAATCGATGCCCTCGAAGATGGCGACGAGCTTCGTGAGCCTGTCGACCATCTCCTTGCCCTTGCCGAGCTTCTCCTCGTCGTTGAAGTCGGCCAGGTTGATAGCGCCCTTCAGCTGCTCGTTGGCGTCGGCAAGGCGACCTATGATCTTGTTGATCCTGTCGCCTATCTCCTTGTCGTTCTTGGCGGCTACCATGTCGGCGAAGCCCCCGCCCGGGGGCACAACGAGGAGGGCGCGCGGATCGCCTGCGTAGCGGTCCGACACGTACTTCATGAAGAGGAGGACGAGGACGTAATCCTTGTATTGGGAGGCGTCCATCCCTCCCCTGAGCTCGTCGCAGGACTGCCAGAGGGAGGAATAGAGTTCGGATTTCTTCAAGGCCATGATTGCTCCAAGTTATTGTGCTGCAAATAAAATAGCTCGATCATTGTTAAAAGATATTTTCGAGTGTCAGTATAGCAAGTATTTGGAGCGCTCACCATATAAAATTTCACACAATAATTAGGGAGTATCTAACATGAGGTAAAAATCAATTTGTGTGGAAGAAACTATGGGCCCTGCTGGACTTGAACCAGCGACCTACGGATTATGAGTCCGCAGCTCT
>CAZHSK010000037.1:0-11128 GCA_964535235.1 uncultured Treponema sp.
CCCGAACTTCCCAGAGCCGATGAAAAGCTCTTTTTCCAGATTCCTTCCAGGGATTTTAGGAGAATGGTGTCCCAGACGGTGTTTTCCGTTTCTACCGATGAAACCCGGTACTTCATGAACGGCGTCTACATGGAAAAAACCCAGGATGGCACCCTAGTGATGGTATCCACCGACGGCCGCAGGTTGGCCTTTGTCAAAACCGATACCAGGGGCAATGTACCCGATTTCAAACCAGTCATTATTCCCACGAAGGGCTTGGGTATTTTGCTGAAGAGGCTTTCCGACGAGGGCATGCTGGACATAGCCATAACCGAAAAAAGCATTTTCTTCCGCTTCAATACTTACCAAGTCTCCAGTGTACTCATTGAGGGGCAGTTTCCCAATTACCAAAAGGTTATTCCCCAAACCCAAAAATTCTCCTTCAGCGCCAAAAAGGCCGACGTCATGGAAGCGCTCAAGCGAGTATCCATATTTGTGGAACAGAAGTCTAACCGCACCTTCTTCTCCGTGTCGGAAAACGGTCTGGTGCTCTCCTCCGAGGAAAGCGAGATCGGGGCCGCCAGGGAAGAAATTCCCTGCGACTATTCGGGCAGTGAAACAACGATAGCACTCAACTATAAATATATCGAGGAACCCTTAAGGGTCCTGGATGCCGAGGCCTTTACCGTCGAGTTCAGCGATCCCTCCAGGGCCGTAACTCTCAGACCAGAGCCTAGCGGAGACTATTTTCACATTGTCATGCCAATGCAAATAGACTAATGCCTTTTTCGCGAGCCCGTTTTGTCTCTTACCGAAATCTCGAAGACGGAGAGCTTGACCTAGGGGCCGAGCGAATATTTCTCATTGGGGAAAACGGCCAGGGAAAAACCAATTTTCTCGAGGCTTTGTATTACCTCTGTTACGGCGCTTCCTTCCGGGGCGCTGTAGACCAGCAGATACCGGCGGCGGGGGCTAGCGGTTTTGGGCTTTCGGCTTCATGGAAGCCTGTAAATGGGCTTGCACCGGCCGGAATAGAGGATGGCATTTCCATACGCTACGACGGCCAGACTAAGGATATCAGGCTCAATGGAAAGAGCCTCAAAGACAGGAAGGAACTGGTTTTCCACAATCCCGCGGTGGTGTTTTGCCACGAGGATTTCAGCTTTGCCGCCGGCGATCCCGAGCGAAGGCGCTTTTTTTTCGACCAGTGCGCGGGAATGCTTTCCCCTACCTATATCGACACCCTGCGCTCGTACAAGCGGGTTCTGCGGCAGCGCAACGCCGCGCTCAAGGAGAGCGCCCACGATCTGTTGGATGTTCTGGATCCCCAGCTTATCGGCTTGGGGCTGCGGCTCATGGAAGAGCGCAGCGCGCTCTTCTTAATGTTCCATCAGGAATTCTCCCAGCTTTACGAGTATGTGTCGCATTTAGGCAGGCCTGTGGAAATCTCTTACTCCCCCAGCTGGCAAAAGGTTTTTGATTTTCAGGAGCTTGCGGATCATCTGGCGCGCAGAAGGGATTCTGAGATTCTCTACGGCACCACCAGGTCCGGACCTCACAGGGATCGCTGGGATTTTGTCTGTATGGCAGAGTCCTTTACCGACAAGGCATCCACGGGACAGCTCAGGCTGCTTTCACTAATATTAAGAATAATTGAGGCCAAATTGGCGGCGGGGAATGCCTTGCGCTGGCCTATACTCTTGCTGGACGATGTGCTTTTAGAGCTGGATGTGGGCAAGCGTCGTCGTTTTCTGGAGCTCCTGCCCCCGTCCGACCAGGGTGCGCAGGCGTTTTTCACCTTCCTTCCCGAAGAGCCCTGGACCGAATACGAGCAGGGGAATACTCTTGTCTATAAGGTGTATAATGGCCGATTCGAGAATCAAAAGCGCCTCTGAGATACTCTCGGCCTTCTTCGACCGGGATTTGGTGAAGCAGGGAGAGTACTATGCCCTTTTCGACAAATCCTGGAAGAGCATCGCCGGACCGCGGCTGGCCCCGCATTCCAGGCCTGTTGATATTCGCCATGGGCTTCTGATTGTGGAAACTGAGCATCAGGGCTGGATACAGCTTCTCCAGATTCAGCAGGATAAGATGCTAGGCGAGATTCAGCGCCGCTTTCCCGAGCTGGGCGTAAGGACCATGGCCTTCAAGCTGGGCGATGCGAAGGAAGCCGGGCCGCAAAAAAGGACATGTGTTGAGCTCAAGACAGGCGAGGGCGTGGATACCCAAGAAGGCCAGGCAGAATCACCGCCAGTGACTGAGGATATGAAAGAAAAAGCCCGCGCCTCTTCAACGGCCCTTCCAGGGGAACTCAAGGATCTGTTCGAAAAAATAAGGAAAAATATCGGGCATTGAGCCAATTTCAAAAGTCAGTGAACTTTTGAAATTGGCTTTGTAGTTTCGTCTATTTTTATGTCGTTAGCATAAAAATAGACGAAACGTACGCATCTTCAAGGTAGCTTTTTCAAAACTCGTCTGATTTTTGAAAAAGCCTCCATTGAGTTGCCAGGCCCATACTGTTGACGAAGCCGGGCTGTGCGTTCTATACTCACGAGCCTGCCCACGGGTCATACCCCCGGGGCATCGATAGCGAAATCGACCGGCGATCTTCGCCATAGGTTAAGGAGCATGTTGTCATGAAACGCACCTACCAGCCCAGCAGAACTAAGAGAAATCGCAAGTTTGGCTTCCGCGCTCGCATGAGCACCAAGGGCGGCCGACTTGTACTGAAACGCAGAAGGGCCAAGGGCAGAATAAAGCTTTCCGTCGCCGACGAGAACAAGAAGTATTGACGGAATGTCCCCGGATGGGGATATGGAGAAATTACAAAGACAGGGTTTTCCGAAATCCGAGAAAGTTCGGAAAAAATCGGAAATCGACCGGATTTTTCGCACAGGCGCCCGGTATTCCTTTAAGGGGATGGCACTTCGAGTTGCGCCTAATTCCCTGGGATGGAGCCGGGTTGTTTTTATAACCGTACGGTCCTTTGACGGGGCTGTCGGGCGCAACCGAGCTAAGCGTATCGCCCGGGAGGTCTGGCGCCTCAACAAGGCGAGGATTCGTAAGGGCTTTGATTTCGCCCTCATCCTCTATCCCGGATACGAGAGCTTTCCAGTCTGTACTTCTCTTATGCTCGGTCTCTTGCGCAAGGCGGGTTTAGTTGAATGAACGCTGTGAGAAAACTGTTTTCCATTCCTTTTCTCGCACTCATAAAACTCTACCAGATAGTCATTTCTCCGCTTTTCCCTCCTTCATGCAGGTTTTATCCTACCTGCTCAGCCTACTCGTACCAGGCCATAGCCAAATACGGTCCCATCAAGGGGATCTGGCTGGCTTTCAAAAGGATTATCCGCTGCCATCCACACAACCCGGGAGGTTTTGATCCAGTACCATGAGCATATTTAACGATGGTTCACAGTCTAAAGAAGAAAGCAGGCGCACTATCCTCGCGGTGGTGCTTTCCACGGTAATTGTCGGCGTGGGCTTCATGCTCCAGGGCATTTTCTTTCCCCCAGCCCCTGCCAGCACCCAGGGTACGGCCCAAACCACCCTTCAAAACGTGGAGTCCGGCGTTACGGCGCCTCCTTCGGCCACGGTGCTCTCCGAGCCCTTTGTCGCGCCCGCCCCTGTGGTGGCCGCGCCTAAGCCCACCGCTCCGGCCCCAGCGGTGAACGCGCCTCTTTCGGAGGCCCGCTACACCATCGAGACGGATCTTTTAAAAATTGAGCTGAGCAATTCGGGGGGCGATATCGTGTCGCTCCAGCTCAAGGAGCATAAGGATAAGACCGGCTATGTCGATCTCATCGTGCCTGGCCAAAATGGCTCTCAGGGTATTTCCCTGGCCTTCGGCGCTCCCGGGGCTCCTGTGGTGCGCGAGCTGATGAACGCATCCTGGCTGGACAACGACCGAAGGACCATCCAGTTCTCCCGGGTTTTCTACGCCCGCTCCGCCGATTCCGAAGAGCTCAAACCCTTTACCTATAAGAAGACCTATTCGTTCAAGAACGGCGAGTATCTCTTCGGCATGGCCGTGAGCCTGGAAGGCGAAAACGGAGCCCAGGTGCCGCTCAACACGAATGGTTTGGCCTATACCCTTTCCGTGGGGCCCCAGATTGGTCCCCGTTTCGACCATTTGAGCAAGAACGCCGATTACAGAAAATATATTCTGGAAGTCGAGGGCAAGAAGAAGAACGAAATGCCCAAGGCCGGCAACCTGCAGGTTATAAAAGAGAGGCCTAGCTGGGGTTCCATGGTAGGCAAGTATTTTGCCCTCATCGCCATTCCCGAGCTGCCCTTCGCCTCCTTCGCCTATCTCCAGGATCAGGATCCCCTTATAAAGCAGACCAACGCCATGTACCTGTCCAGGCCTGCCTTCTCCTCCTCGGCCCAGACGGACAAGTACTACTTCTATTTTGGCCCCAGAACCAACGCCGAGTTGGCCAAGTACGAGTATGCCGACAAGAACGGCTTCGGTCTGTCTTCCATGAAGTTGGAGGACGCGGTTGAACGCTCCAATCTCTTGGGCTGGCTCGAGACCATTCTCAAATTCCTTCTGAACATTTTCTACAAGCTCATTCCCAACTATGGCGTGGCCATTATACTGGTCACTATATTCATCAAGATTCTCTTCTATCCGTTAACCCAAAAGGGCTCTATAGCCACCGCCAGAATGCAGGAGCTTCAGCCCAAGCTCCAAGAGCTCCAGGCCAAGTACAAGGGGAATCCCCAAAAGCTGAATCAGGAGATGGCTGAGTTCTACAAGCGGGAAAACTATAACCCCATGTCGGGTTGTCTGCCCCAGCTTATCCAATTGCCTCTCTTCATAGCCATGTACAGCCTCTTCAACAATCATTTCGACTTGAGGGGCGCGAGTTTCATACCTGGCTGGATCAACGACTTATCTCTGCCTGAGAGCATTGTCAATTTCGGTACATTCCGCCTTCCCTTGCTCGGATGGAACGATTTGAGGGCCTTGCCCATCATTTATCTGGCAAGCCAGCTTTTGTATGGCAAGTTCACCCAAGCCCCCCAGGGTGGGCAAAATGCGGGCCAGATGAAGATGATGATGTACGGAATGCCCATCATGTTCTTCTTCATCCTCTACGACGTACCTTCCGGCCTCCTCCTCTACTGGATCGTCAGCAACCTCCTGACAATAGCTCAGCAGGCGGTGATCAAGGACCTTCTCAAGAAGCACAAGTTGTCTCTGACGCCAGCCAAGGCTCAGGCAGGAGCTGGTGGAGGCATGAAAAGCGCGGGCAAGACCACCGTGAAATCAGCTTCCCCCGTGGCTCAGCAAGGCATGGGCGAGCGAGTTAAGGAATGGCTGGAGAAAAAGGCCGGGGCAATGGATGGCTCAAACGCTGGCTCGGCTCAGAAACCCGGCTCTTCCAAGGGCGGCAATGAAGGCTCGGCCAAAAAAAAGGGCGATAAACGCTAATACTTTTGAGGCGCCCATATGGCTGCGGTTGTACGGGCTGCCCATGTTCTTTAGGAGATTTGGATGATATACGAGTTTGAAGGAAAATCGGAGCGCGAAGCTATTGAGCTCGCCGCTGCTCAACTGGGGCTGGAGACCGACGAATTCGATGTGGAGATTCTCGAATCGCTCTCTGGGGGCCTCTTCAAGAAGGGTAAGGTAAAAATCAGGGTGCATACCAATTCCGATGGAAAAATGCCCCTAGGTTCCGCCGAAAGCCAAGACCTTGCCGCGGCCGCTGTTGCCCAGGATGAAGCAGAGCTTCGCCAGGAACGCCGCTTACTCTCCGAGGAAGAGCGCATGCCCATGGATGAGTTCGAGGAGAAGATTGTGGCCTGGGCCAAGGCGGTGGTGGATGCCATGGGTTATCCATCCAAAGTCTCTGTTCTCTTTAGGGAGGACAAGAAGCTAGGTCTCAAGATCGATACTGACAACACGTCAATGATCATAGGCAAGAAGGGCAAGAATATAGACGCCTTGCAGCTCCTGGCCAATGTCTATGCCGGAAAGCTTGGCAGGGACGATATCAAGGTAATCCTGGATTCGGAGAACTACAGGATACGCCGGGAAGAGTCCCTGGTGCGTATCGCCTACGAGTCGGCCGAGCAGGTGCGCAGAACAGGACGTTCCGTGCTTTTGGAGCCTATGAATCCCTTTGAGCGCCGCATTGTGCACACCACGCTCAACGATATCGTGGATATCGAGACCAAGAGCGAGGGTGAAGGCCTGTACAAGCAGGTGCGCGTGATGTTCAGGGGCCGAAGATAGTCTTGTCTTGACCGTATTTCTAAAATCGGAGTAGAATTCAGCGTTTTCCCACCTTATTCAGCGAGTCCTCTTCCTTTTTTTCGAAGGGGGAGGCTCGTGAAAAGCGGATCTTACCTGCAAAGGAGACATTTTCCGCCATGGCAGTAAAGACCTTCAGGGGCGGAGCGCATCCGCCCGAGCGAAAGGACCGGTCCAGCAGTCTTGCAGTGGAACGGTTGCGCGAAGTCAAGCTCGTCGTCGTGCCCGTCAACCAGCATTTTGGAGCTCCGCTCCAGGCTCTGGTCAAGATCGGGGACGTCGTCAAACGGGGACAGAAAATAGCCGACGCCGATGGAAGAATGACGGTACCGGTTCATGCACCCATAGCCGGAGTTGTGAAGAAGATTGAGCCACGTACCCAATCGAACAATACCGACGGCCCCTGCATCGTCATAGAAGCGCTTCCTCCGCCCGCCGAGGGCCAGGCTACCCCGAGCCTTGAGGAATTGCTGGATTTTATGCCCCCTCTAGACCCATTTACCTGTACGAAGGAAGAGGCTCTGGCCAGGGTAAGAGCGGCGGGCATCGTCGGCATGGGTGGTGCTGGATTTCCGGCCCATGTCAAGCTGGCGCCCTCCAAGCCCATCGCCATGGTTATCGCCAACGGCGCCGAGTGCGAACCCTTCCTTACTATAGATGAGCGCACGATGATCGAGCGCGCCGACGATGTGGTGGAAGGCGTGGCTATTACAATGAAGATTGTGAATGCCCCCGAAGGCCTTATCGCCGTGGAGGAGAACAAGGCCCACGCCGTGCCGCTTTTGGAAAAAGCGATAGCCGCCAGCCCCCGCACGAGGGCGGGCATGAAGATAAGGGTGCAGCTTTTAAAGACTAAGTACCCACAGGGTGGCGAAAAAATGCTGATCACCGCCATTACAGGCAGGGAAGTGCCCTCCGGTGGTCTGCCCATGGATGTGGGCTGCGTGGTGCAGAATATCGGCACCCTTTGCGCCATGGTGGATGCCTTCAAGGAGGGGAAGCCCCTCATCGAGCGTGGGCTCACCATCTCTGGTGGAGCCTGCACGAAGCCCGCCAATGTCATCGCACCCATAGGCACTCCCGTGGCTGATATTCTGGCTGCGGGGCTTGCCCAGGTGGATGAGGAAAAGCTGGGCATGGTGATCTACGGCGGACCCATGATGGGTGTCGCGGTTCCCAATTATCAGATCCCCGTGCAGAAGAATACCTCAGGTGTCCTGCTTTTGGATGCCGCCGAGGCCAAGCACTACGACGAGGAAACCTGCATCCGTTGCGGACGCTGCATGCGTGCCTGTTCCTGCAGACTCTCCCCAGCCCTTCTGGCCGCAGCCATAGAGGCCGGGGATTATAAGGAAGCTGAAAAGATCGGTCTTCTGGACTGTATCGAGTGCGGAACCTGTTCTTTTGTCTGCCCCTCTCACCGCCACCTGGTGCAGCGCTTCAGGGTAGGCAAGCAGGTGCTGCGCGCCTTGAAGCAAAAGGAGGCCCAGAATGCCCGCTAAAAACATGCTGCTCTCCTCGAGCCCCCACTCCTTTACTCCAGTGACGACGCCGAGGATCATGCTCTCGGTGCTGATCGCTCTTATCCCCGCCTCGGTCTATGGCGTCTATCTCTACGGCCTATCGGCCTTGGCCTTAATCCTGGTTACGATGGCATCGGCAGCGGCGGCGGAGTTCATATTCCGCAAGCTGATCAAGGCTTCGACAACGGTGGGGGATTTTTCCTCACTGGTGACGGGGCTTTTACTGGCCTTAATTCTGCCGCCTTCCACCCCTCTATGGATGGGAGCCCTTGGAGGCGTTTTCGCCATTATCGTGGCCAAGGAATTTTTTGGCGGACTAGGAGCTAACCCATTCAACCCCGCTTTAATTGGACGAGCCTTCCTCTTGATGAGCTTCCCCGCGGCCATAACCACCTGGACATTGCCTCAGGGACTGATCGTGGGTCCTGACGCCATTTCCTCCCTCTCCCTTTCCCAGGGAGCGGCGGACGCGGTAGCGGCGGTTACTCCCCTGGGTTTGGTAAAATCCGGCAAGACCCTGGCCGATGTGGGCACCTACCTGGGCACCCATAGCGACGGCGAACTCATAAAGCAGCTGTTCCTGGGCTACCACTCGGGATCCTTGGGTGAAAGCTCCATTCTACTGATTACACTGGGCGGACTTTTCCTTTTGGGGATAGGAGTCATCCAGTGGGTGATCCCCGTTTCCGTGCTGGTGTCCACCTTTGTTTTCTCCTGGATATTGGGCATGAATCCGGTTTTTTCACTCTTCACCGGTGGCATAGCCTTCGGGGCCTTCTTTATGGCCACCGACTATGCCACCAGGCCGCTTACCCCCAAGGGACAGCTTATCTTCGGCTTGGGGATAGGGCTTATCACCGCGGTGATTCGAAAGTTCGGCGGATTCCCCGAGGGAGTAACCTACGCCATTTTGATCATGAATATTGCCACCCCCTTCCTCAACAAGATGAGAGTAAAGAAGTACGGCTTCGTGCCTCCAGTAAAACCCGCCAAAGCGAGCAAGGAGGCAGCGCGATGAAAGGCACCCTAAAACTGGGCATAGCCCTCGCACTCTTTGCCGTGGCTGCATGCGCGAGCCTGGCTGTAGTATACGCGATCACCAAGCCCCAGATTGAGGCTCAGGATCAGCTTGCCCTTGAAGCTTCCCTTCGCGATTTGTTTCCGGATGGAGAGGATTTTGAAGATGTATCTGCTTCCATTTCCTCGGCCAACGCAACGGTGAGCCTCCAGAACGCCTTTTTAGCCAAGCGGGGCGGAGCCTCCTTGGGCTTGGCGGTCAAGGCTGCCGGTCCTAGTTATGGCGGGCAGGCGGTGCTTCTCGTGGGCGTGGAGCTCAATCGAAGCATAGCCGGCGTTCGCGTGCTGGAACTCAACGATACGGCCGGGCTGGGAGCCAACGCCAAGAACCCCGGCTACTATGTCGACAAGACAAACAAGGTCACATTCCCCGGCCAGTTTACGGGAAAGTTTGTCACCGATCCCTTTGTCGTCAAGGGTGATGTCGTCGCCATAACCGCCTCGACCATCACCTCGAACGCTCTTACTACCATAGTAAAGGCTGCTGCCGACGCGGGCGTGTTGTGGCTTGAGAATTCAGCCTTAGCTCCGCCGGCGGCTTCGGAGCGCGCTCCGGCAGCGACGGGAGGGAACTGATATGAAAAGCCTTTGGAAAACTTTTAAACAGGGAATTATCTACGAAAATCCCCTCCTCATGCTCATGATTGGTCTTTGCTCTGCCCTGGCGGTAACCTCCAGCGTGGCCAATGGGGTGGGCATGGGCCTGGCCATGACTTTCGTCATGCTCTTCTCCGAAATTGTCATTTCGATATTTCGGAAGGTGATACCCAACTCTGTGCGAATTCCCATCTTCATCATCATCATCGCCGCCTTTACCACCATGGTCGACTTGGTTATGAAAGCCTACTTCCCCGACCTGTCCAAGAGCATGGGCGTCTTTATTCCACTTATCGTCGTCAACTGTATCATCATGGGCCGAGTGGAAGCCTTCGCTTCCAAGCAGAAGGTAATGCCGGCCATTTTCGACTCCCTGGGCATGGGCTTAGGCTACACCTGGGTTATGGTGGCCATATCGGTAGTGCGCGAGCTTTTAGGTAACGGTAGCCTGGCGGGTATTCCCCTCATGCCGGCTTCGTATCAGCCCATTCTCTTTTTCATTCTGCCTCCGGGAGGCTTCCTGGTATTCGGCCTTTTCATCTCCTTCAACATCTGGCTCAAGGGCAGGATGGAGAAAACAGCCAAGGAGCGTGCATAATGGAACTGGCAAAAATCTTTTTAGTCGCCCTCCTGGTAAACAACGTCGTTCTTATGCGCTTTTTGGCCCTCTGTTCTTATGTGGGCATGACTAATGACGTGGGGCAATCGGTGGGCATGGGCTTTGCGGTAACCTTCGTCACCGTACTCGCCACCGCCGCCACCTGGCCTATCTATCACTTCCTTCTCGTGCCACTGGGGCTCACCTTTCTCAAGATCCTCGTCTTCATCCTGGTGATTGCCAGTCTGGTTCAGCTTGTGGAGTTCTACCTTAAAAAGAATATCCCTGGCCTCTACGCAGCCATGGGTATCTACCTCCCTCTCATCACCACCAACTGCGCCATCT
Organism: uncultured Treponema sp.; assembly: GCA_964535235.1. GTDB lineage: Bacteria > Spirochaetota > Spirochaetia > Treponematales > Rectinemataceae > UBA2256. Next base: position 10,385 of record CAZHSK010000037.1, read on the forward strand.
TGGCGGTAACCTTCGAAAACATCGACTACGGCTATACTTTTATTGAGTCTATCGTCTATGCGATAGGCGTTTCCTTGGGTTATCTCTTGGCTATGGTATTGCTGGCGGGCGTGCGGGACAGGATGAAGACAAGCCCGGTGCCCAAGTTCCTTCAGGGCACGCCGATTCTCTTCATCGCATCCAGTCTTCTGGGCGTGGCTTTCATGGGCTTTTCCGGGCTCATCAAATAGGGGTAGGAAATGAGCGTCATACTTATCACTGTAATATTCGCCGCCATCCTCGCCTTTGTGCTGGGCATAGCCCTAGGCTTCTTCCAGAAGAAATTCCATGTCGAGCGGGATCCCAAGATCGACGATGTGCGAGCGGCCCTTCCGGGGGCTAATTGTGGCGGCTGCGGATTTCCGGGCTGTGACGGTTATGCCGAGGCTGTGGCCACAGGTAGGGCCCCGACCACTAAGTGTTCGGCAGGCGGAGCATCCACCGCGGAAGCCGTATCCAAGATCATGGGCGTAGACGCGGCGGCCGAAGATCTGGTCACTGTGCTTCTCTGTCAGGGTACCAAGGAATTGGCTGTTTCCAAGGGCGATTACGTGGGCATAAAAACCTGCAGGGCTGCCAAACTCTCCACGGGCGGGGTGAAAGCCTGTGCCTGGGGCTGTCAGGGCTTGGGCGACTGCGTGACGGTCTGTAAGTTCGATGCCCTCGCGATGGGCGAAGACGGACTGCCCCACGTGAATTATGAAA
>CAZHSK010000038.1:0-10955 GCA_964535235.1 uncultured Treponema sp.
CCTCGAAGGGATCGCCGGCGTTGGGAATGCCCTCGAAGCCGAGGACTTCCACGGGGGTGGAAGGAGTCGCCTCTTCGATTCGGTTGCCCTTATCGTCGAACATGGCCCTTACCCTTCCAGGGAAGATGCCCGCGACAAAGGAATCGCCGATATGGAGGGTACCCGTCGCGACGATGATTGTGGCGACGATGCCCCGGCCCTGGTCGATGCGCGACTCGACGATTTTGGCTTCGGCGAGTCGTTTATAGGAGGATTGAAGTTCCAGTACTTCCGCCTGGAGAAGTATGGCGTCGAGGAGCTCGGGTATGCCCTTTTTCTGGAGGGCCGATATTTCGCAGAACTGCGTTGTCCCTCCCCATTCCTCGGGGATGAGACCCAGCTCGGAGAGCTGCGTCTTGATCCTGTCGGGATTGGCTTCGGGGAGGTCGATCTTGTTGATGGCGACTATGATGGGAACCTCAGCCGCCTTGGCGTGATCGAGGGCTTCCCTAGTCTGGGGCATGACGCCTTCTACGGCGGAAACCACGAGGATGACGATATCGGTCACCTGGGCGCCGCGGGCGCGCATCTTGGTAAAAGCGGCGTGTCCCGGGGTATCCAGGAAGGTAATCTTGTTGCCCTTGCTCGTGACGACCTGATAGGCGCCGATATGCTGAGTGATGCCGCCGTATTCTTGCGCCACGACATCGGTCTTCCTTATGGCGTCCAAGAGCTTCGTCTTGCCGTGGTCGACATGGCCCATGACAGTGACGATGGGAGGTCGCGGCCTGAGGTCGTCGGGATTTTCGGCTTCCTTATCGATGACGGTTTCGTCGTAAAGGCTGACAATCTTGACTTCGCAGTTGTATTCGCTGGCCAGGATTGTGGCGGTTTCAGCGTCGATTTTCTGGTTTATGGTAGCCATCACACCGAGGGCCATGAGTTTGGCTATGAGCTCGGCGGGCTTGATATTCATTTTTTTAGCCAGATCGCTCACGGAGATATTCTCCATGATGTCGATGGATTTAGGTATTGCAATGGCCCGGGCTTCGGCCTTTTTCTTGAGCTGCAGTTCCTTCTCCAGCTCCATGTCTTCCTTGCGGATGAAGCCGGTCTTCTTGCGGGGAGTCTGTTTGCGCTGACCTGTCCTGCCGGTCTCCATGGGAGAGGGTCCTGCCTGGGGTCCGCGGGCTCCAAAGCCTCCCGGGCGAGGTCCGCCGCCCAAATTGCCGCCTCTGCCGCCTGGGCGAGCCTGGGGAGGATAACCGGGGCGATAACCGCCAGGACTCTGGGTACCCTGAGGTCTGGGTCCCCTGGGATAGGGGCCGCCCTGGCCTGGTGTATAGGGTCTGGAACCCTGATAGCCGCCTGACTGGGGAGGACCTTGATAGGGGCGCTGACCTTGGTAGCCGCCGCCCTGACCTTGATAACCGCTGCTTTGCCCTTGATACCCGCTACCCTGGCCTTGATATCCGCTGTTTTGACCCTGATACCCGCCACCTTGGCCCTGGTAGCCACCGGAACCCTGATAGCCCTGGGGCCGGGGTCTGTTGGGATCGTAGGGTTGGCCCTGGGGTCTATAGCCCCCCTGGGAACCTTGTCCGCCCTGATAGGTGCCGGACCTTCCCTGATAGCCGCTGCCTGATCCTTGATAACCGCCAGTACCCTGTCCCTGATACGAACTTCTGCCCTGGTAGCCCTGAGGCCTGGGGGAGTCGCCTCCCCTAGCCCTGTTGGCCGGATAGCCTCCTACGGTGCCGGCGGCTCCGTAGGGCCTTTCCAGGCTTGCCTGGAAATTATTTCTGCCCTGGCCTGAGGCATTACCTGATGGCTGATGAGGACTCTGGGGCTTGGCATGAGGAGATGGCGCAGCCTTGGGTTGGACGGGCTGGGGCTTTTCGGCCACAGGAAGGGTTTCCTTGGGAACAGCTGCCTCGTGAGCCTTGGCTACAGCTTCGGGAGGAAGTGCGGAGGACTGGAGCTTTTCAGGCTCCTTTGCGCCCTGTTCAGGTTTCTCAGGCAAAGGGGGGCTGACGGAAACCCCCAGGTTCTCGTTCTGTACTGGTTGCTGAACTTCCCTGGAAGGAGCAGCGCCCTCTGAGGCTTGTTCCGGGGCTTCGCCTTCATGACGGGCGACAACCTTGGCCGGAGCCTTCTTAAGCACCACCTTCTTCTTGACCACCACTACTTTCTTGCGTTCCACCGGGGAGTCTTCCTCGGCCCTGGGCTGGGCTGGAACCGCTTCGCTCTGCGGGGTTTTAGGCTGCTTGATGAGATGAACCTTTTTCTGGGAGTTCTCGGTATTTTCCGTCATATCCTACCTTTACGCTTCCTGATCGTCGCCGAACTCAAAACTGAGCTCCACTCCGCAGGAGGGGCAGTTCTTCATGTCCGGTGTAACCGCTGTTCCGCAGTCGGGGCATGTGTACTCTTCTTCCTCGGAGTCGACGATTTCTTCTGTCTCTTCCTGGACGATTTCTATATTCTCTTCGATAATGGCTTGCACTGCCTCGATGGCTTCGGAATCCAAGCCTGAGAGGCTTGCGAGTTCATCGCCCTCTTTTTCGAGGAAGTCTTCCACCAGAAGCAAGTTTGCTGCGGTGAAGGCTTGGATCCACTCGGGTTTCATGCCGGGCAGATCGGAAAGGAGGACGGCGCCCTCGTCGTATCCTGACTCGGGGGCTTCGGCATTGTCGGCGAACAGGCTGTCGGCTGCGCGCTTGAGTTCGATATTTCTGCCGTCCTGCAGATACTGCTCTTCTGTTTTTACGTCGATGCTCCAGTCGCAGAGGCGATTGGCCAGTTTCACGTTCTGGCCCATCTTGCCGATGGCGATGGAAAGCTCCTTGTCTGCCACGATGGCCAAGGCGCTATGCTTGCCCTCGTCCAGGATATGGACAGTCTTAACCTCGGCTGGGGACAAGGCATTCTTGATGAACTGCCGAGGATCGACATCGTATTTTATGAAATCGATCTTCTCGCCCTCCAGCTCCTGACTTATGAGTTGGCTGCGCATGCCCTTGGGACCCACGCAGGCTCCCACTGGATCCACATCGTCCCGCTTGGAGAAAACGGCTACCTTGGTTCTGTAACCGGGTTCCCTAACAATCTTGAATATCTCGATGGTCTTGTCGTAAATCTCGGGGATCTCCAGCTCCAGCAGCTTGGTCACGAACTCCGCATGACTCCGGGAGAGGACAATCTGAAGACCGTTCTTGCCTTTGTCCACCTCGTAGATCAGAGCCTTGATCCTGTCGCCCACGTGATAGACTTCCCTGGGTGATTGGTATTTCTTTGGGAAGATACCCTCTACCTTGCCCAGATCTACATAGATGACGTTGTTTCGCTCTCGTTGATAGTAGCCGATGATGAGCTCGCCCTGTTTGGACTTGTATTCCGCGTAGAGGGTATCCCGGGAAATATCCCTGAAATTCTGTCGGGTGGTCTGCTTGGCCACCATAACCGACTGAAGATCGAATTCCTGGGGATCTACGGGCAGCTCAAGAATGTCTCCGACCTCTGCATCTTCGGCATATTGGCGGGCTTCCGCGATGGGCATCTGGAGCACTTCGTCCTCCAGGTCATCCTCCTCGACTATCTGCTTTTTCGCATAGATATCCACCCCCTCGTAATTCTCCCTGAAGCGGATTACCGCGTTTTCGCTGGTTCCGAACTTCTTTTTATACGCTGCCAGGAGGGCTTCCTGAAGGGTGTTTACGATGAGTTCCTCGGAAATGCCTTTTTCGCTTATCAGCTGCCTAATGGCTTCCGCCATGTCAGATGCCATGTTTTACTCTCCCTTGGACACGGAATCCAAACGCGCTTTGGCGATGGACGAAATTTCGATGAGGGCGCGTTCAGCGCCACGCTGCAGTTCTATTTTTCCTTCAGAATGAGACAGGAGAATTCCGGAAAACCACTGGGCCGAATCCTTGGAGAGGATTCGCACGCTCTTGCCTACAAAGGCCTTCCATTCCCGCTCGCTTCTGATGATCCTGTCGATTCCCGGGCTGGATATTTCCATATCGGGGTTTTGCACATTCAGTAGAGTCTGGATCTGCGGAAGCATGAGCCTGTGTGCCTTGGCGCACTCCTCTGTACCCGTCCCGGCGGGTGAATAGATTACGGCCTTCACCTTCAGCCCTCCCCTGTGCCGGGAAAGGCCGAACTCGAGAAGCGCTAGACCCGCTTTTTCGAGAATGGATGCGACCTTTTCCTCAACTTCCCTGTCTTCTGTCATTCTTCCTCGTTGTAGGCTAAGACCGGAATCAACCCGGCCAGCTTCACTCCACCGCTTCCTGGATTCCAGGCTCAGTGCCAAAAAAAAAGAGTCGTAGAACGACTCTCCTTATTACTAAAAAGAATCCGGCGCTTTTTACATGGGCCTATAGTAGTATTCTGCAATGGATTAGTCAATAGCTATGGGCTCGACCTGCTTTTTACTAGTCCACCGCCAGCACAATGCCGCAGACCACTTTTGCCCCCGCTTCCAGGAGTACGGACGCGCAGGCATCGAGGGTGGCGCCGGTTGTGCACACATCATCCAGAAGGAGAATGGACAGGCCGAGGAGACCGTCCTTACCCTTGGCATTGAGGCGGTATGAAGCCTTGGCATTGACAAGCCGATCAGCCCTGTCCAGGCTTTTCTGCTCCCTGGACGGAATTCGCGCCAAGGGACGCGCTACCTTTATACCTTTCTTTTCGAGAATACGGGCCAAGGCTTCTACTTGATCCCACTCCCTTTGCCGCAGTTTCTCGGCCCTGGGCGGCACGGGGACAATAGTCCAGGAATTCCAGCGATCCAGGATTTTTTTGGCCACAAGGGAAGCGAAAAATGGAGCCAGGGAAGGCCTTTTACCCATTTTATAGGCTTTGAGAAGAGCGGCTGCCTGGCCTTTGTAGGGAAAGAGCGCTTCGAGTTCCTGGTATTGGGGATTCTTGTCCCGACAGGGGTAGCAGATATCCTTCTCGGAATAAAGGGGTCTGCCGCAGTGCCGGCAGCGTCCGCCCTTTAAAAAGGGCAGACGCTGCCGGCACTGCGCACAAAGCGGTATGTCGTTGCCATCCTGCGGGTCCAGCTTATGAAAGCAGAGAACGCAGTAGAGGGGGAAAATTTGATTCGCTGCAGCATTAACGATTCGTGAAAGGATCTGTACCACGCTTGTGCGCTCTCCTAAACCGGATTACGCCTGCAGGACTCGTGCTTGCTTCAGGATAGGCTTCTATGCAGATCGGCGAGAAATTGGAGGGCTTCCAGGGGTGTCATGTTGTCTGGGTCCACACCCCTCAAACGGGTGAGGATCAACTCTTCGGCTGAAAACAGTTCGAAACTGGGGTTTTTTTTCTCTGTCGTAGGTTCTCGGCCTGCGCTGTCTGACTTACTTGACGGAGTTTTCTCCTTATCCTCGGCAGAGTCTAGTACGTCTCCGGCCTGAACCAGGTTTTTCTCCAGACTGGCGAAACGGTTCTGGAGTTCCCTGGCTCTAGAGAGAACTTCTGTGGGAATGCCGGCCAGTCCTGCCACATGGAGGCCATAGGATCCCGCCGCCGGTCCTTCCTTGAGGCGCTTGAGAAATACTATGTCTCCTTCGTTTTCTAGCACCGCCATGCTCAGATTCAGCATTCCCGGATGATTGAGAGAGGTGAGTTCATGATAGTGGGTCGCGAAGAGAGTACGGCAACCAATCCCGTCCAGAAGCCGTTCGCTCACCGCCCAGGCTATGGAAACCCCGTCAAGGGTTCCCGTTCCCCTGCCCACCTCATCCATGATAACCAGGCTTTGGCGGCTGGCCGTATTGAGAATATATGCTGTCTCATGCATTTCCACTAGAAAAGTGCTTTCACCCCTGGCTAGGTTGTCCTGGGCTCCAACGCGGCAGAAAATTTTGTCTACCAATCCGATTTTGGCTGATTCGGCGGGTACGAAGGAACCGATGTGGGCCATGAGGCATATGAGAGCGGTCTGCCTTAGAATAGTCGACTTGCCTGCCATGTTGGGGCCTGTAATAAGGGCAAAGCTCTTCTCCTTCGTATCCAGGTTCAGGTCGTTGGGCACGAAGGCTCCCGGAGGTAGGCAGGCCTCCACTACCGGATGCCGGCCTTGGCTGATGGAAATGCTGCTTTCATCGCACAATATCGGCCTTGTGTAAGCCCCTTCGGTGGCCGTCTGGGCGAAGGAAGCCAGGCAATCAATGCTGACGACATCCCTGGCTAATACTTCCATAGAAGGGATGTAGGACTTGAGGGATTCCCTGAGCTCGAGGAAGAGGGTTTTTTCCAGTTCCGCTATTTTTTCTGCCGCTCCGTTGATATCGCTCTCTATGTCGGCCAGCCTATCGGTGGTGTAACGTTCCCCGGTAACTAGGGACTGTCGTCGTATGAAGTGAGCCGGCACCGAGTCGAGCTTGCCTTTGCTCACCTCCAGGTAGTAGCCGATTATTCGGTTGTACCGTATGCGTAGGTTGGGGATGCCCGAGTTCGATCGCTCTTCCTCCAGGTAAGCTTCCAGAATTCTGGTGGAATTCTTCTTCACGAGCCTGAGCCTGTCCAGTTCGGCATTGTAGCCGTCCTTCATCAGGTTGCCCTCGGTGAGTAGGACCGAAGGCTCTTCCTTTACAGAGTTTGCTATCAACTCCGCAGCGGCCTGGCAGTCCTCTTTCTCCTTTTTCCCCGACTCGCCCATGAGAAGCTCCGGTGCTTTCCTGTCTTCCATGAGCCTGAGTATTGCAAGGGAAGCGTTGAGGGAATCCTTGAGCGCCAAGATATCCTTGGCGTGGGTCTTATCGGTGGCCAACCTGGCCACGAGTCGTTCAGTATCCAAAACCGAACTCATCAGCCTGCGCAGTTCGTTCAATAAAAGCTGGTCTCTATAGAGGTATTCCACCGAATCCAGCCGGTCTTCTATCCTTGTCCTGGACCTGAGGGGCTGGAGTAGCCATTGGCGGAATAGCCTTGCTCCTCCGGCGCTTCGAGTCCTGTCCAGGACCGAAAGGAGGCTGTCCCTCCTGCCTGAGTCGGCGAGGTTTTTTACCAGTTCCAGGTTTCTTCTGGTGGATTCGTCCAGCCCTACATACTCGCTGGAGTCATAGGGCAGGAGTGCGCGTATATGGGGGCTTTTAACCTTGAGGTTATCGTCGAGATACTCCAGAAGGATATTGGCTGCAGCGAGCTCGGGGGACTTATCGGAAAAACCAAAGCCCTTGAGCGAAGCCATGCCAAAGCGGCGAGCCAGATCGGCCTGGGCTTTTTCCAGATCGAAGGACCAGTCCGGCCGTCTTTCCACAAAGACGCCCTCCAGTTCTCGAAGGAGGATTCCCAGTTCGGGCCTATCGTGGAGCGATTGCTGTAGTATCAACTCTCGGGGTGAAAGTCTGTAGAGTTCGGATTTTAAAAACTCCTCGGCATCCTTACCCTTGTCCGGAACCGAGTGGGCTCTGAATTCCCCGGTGGATGCGTCCAGACTGGCAAGACAGATGCGACCTTCTATGGCACAGACGCTGGCCAGGTAGTTATTGGCTCCCTGATCTAGGAAATCCTCTTCTATTGTCGTGCCCGGGGTTACAACCTCTATTACATCTCTTTCCACTATACCCCGGGAGCTGGGCTGGCTCAGTTGCTCGCAAATGGCCACCTTGCGTCCGGCCTTTAGGAGGCGGGCCACATAGGGTTTATAGGCGTGGTAGGGTATGCCACACATAGGGTGGCCTTGACGTTTAGTGAGGGTTAAGTCCAGTAGCGAACTGGCCTCTTGGGCATCGTCGAAGAACATTTCGTAGAAGTCGCCCAGTCTAAAGAAAAGTATGGCGTCCTTATGCCTAGCCTTTATACGCCGATACTGGTCCAGCATGGACAGCCGTTCAGCCAAGGCTTTTGTCTCCCTTATCGCTCACCGAGTTGCAGCCAGGGCTTGGATGACCTTATCGGTGATATCCACCGAAGGGCTGTTCCACAGAACGAGTCCCGCCTTGCTGTCTTCGGGTTTGAGGTTGAAAACCAGGGAGTATCCCTCGGCCTCGGCCACCCTGGCGATGGTGGAGGAAAGCCTCTGTACGAAGCTTAGGTTAGCGCTCACTGCCTTGGCCAGAAGGTCCAGCTCATTCTGCCTCATGGCTGCGTATTCCTTGAGGACAATGGTTTTCTGCTGTATTTCCTTGCCGTAGTGCTCGGCGGTAAGGGTGGCGCCCATGGCTTCCAGTTCGTTCTTCCTGGCGGTGAGCTCCCGGATTTCCTTTGCCCGTGCATCTATTTCGGCCTGGATTTCCGCCTTTTTAGCTTCAAAATTTTTGATCGAATCCTGATCCAGGGGATAAGCTGAAAGCACCCTCGCCATGTCCAAAACGGCCACCCTGGTGATCTGCTGAGCTTGGAGAGGAAGGGATATAGCGAAGAGAAGAACTGTTATCACCAGGACAGGAGAGGTTCTCAGCCTGAATCCAGAGCTTCCTATCTTCATTATTCCCTCCATTTTAAGCCGATTTTAAAAGTCCGCTGACTTTTGCAAAGCCACCTTTTTATTTGTTTTGCTAATATAGGGGCTGTGTGATGCTCAGCACAAAGTCAAAATCCCAGCCAGAGGTTTTCCAGTCTATCGTGGCGCCGTCGAAGGTAAAGCGCTTGACGAAATAGAAGCGGAAGGGGAATTGCGGAATCGTAAAACGTAAGCCAAGCCCAGTGCTGAAGGCCATGTTTTTCCATCCCAGGGAGCCAAAGCCGGTAGAAGGAACCACCACAGGGGTGGCCGCGCTCATGTCCAGCATCCCCGAATCCGTTTTCATCGCCCCGGCGTCCACAAAGAGATCCATCCAGAGCATTTGCTCGATGATAGGCATTCTCAGCTCTAGGGAGTTTTCCCATACCATGGTGCCCTTGGCCCCATAGAGCTGATCCCATCCCCTGGCATTAAAGGTACCATCCAGGCTGATCCAGTCCTTTGTTACCTTAAAGCTGTACCAGGGTTGTCCAAGCAAGGCCTGGAAACCCGTGTGTCCCATAAGGACCCATTTAAAATTCCAGGTTTCGCTGAGGGGAATGGTAAAGAGTGTGTGGTATGCCTCCAGCTTAGTCTCAGACTTGATGTAGTGCTGGCGTTCGAAGGGTAACATACCCGTTAGGGTGAAGCGCTGTCCGGCATAGTATCCCGACGATGGGTTATACCAGTAATCCAGGTTGTTGAGATAGGCTCTTCCATAGATTCGGTTGGTGAGAAGCCACTGGCCGTTGGTTTGCCTGAATTCTGCTTCATAAGGCCTGTACTTGTTGGCGTCGAAACTGACCATGTCCAAGCCTGAGCTCACTCCTCCGGCCGCTCCTATGTCGCCAATCCGCTGTTTGACCGTATATCCCAGATTGAAGCCCAGGCTGAAATCCCAGTTTTCATAAGGCATGAGGTATTGGCTTGGAATGGAGGATAGCGAACCGCTCCACTGCCCGCTTCCGCTCACCAGGGAATTGAAGGGGTCGGGAATGTCTTCGCTGGTGAAAATAGGAGCGATGATATCCTGGCCGGTGGTCTCTGAACTGTGGCTGAACGCAAGGCTCAATCCTCTGGATATGCGCTTGCCCAAAAGCCATCCCTCGCTGAAGGAAGTTTCTATAGTCTGCTCGGTGGGCGAAAGAACGAGGTTGACTGCGAGATTCCTGCCCATGCCGCCCAGATTGCGGTCGTTCCATTTTACAAAGCCCGATACCGGGAAGTTATCCTTGTTGCCGAGTCCGTTCAAGGTAACGCCGAACTGAATATCGGCGGTGCTCATCTCTTCGACATTGATTACCAGATCCATGAGGTTCTCGGCGCTGCCGTGGTAGATTTCGGGCTCGACAACGGAGAAATACTGGAGGTTGTAGAGGTTTCTATAACCCTCGACTATTTTTGCCTGCGAGAAGATATCTCCCTCTTCCAGAGGTATTTCCCTGGCCAGGACGAAGTCTTTTGTCTTTTCATTGCCCTTGAAGCTAAGGCTTTCGATATGAGCTCTGTCCCGCTCAGTAACCTCTACCAAGTATGCGATGCTGCTCTCGGCTTCGTTTCTGGTTTCGACAATGCCTACCTGGTTATAGATATAACCCGATTCGTAATAGAGGTTGTCGATTTTTTGCTTGTCCTGCACAAGGCGCTTGTAGTTGAGGGTAGAACCTTCTTTGAGCGAAATCAGGCTCCGCAGTTTTTCATTTCCGAAGATGACGTTACCCTGGAAGGAAACGCCGCCGAATTTCCACTGTTTGCCTTCTGAAACGGCTAAAGTGAGTATAAGCCAATTCTTGCCCGTGTCCTCTTCCTTTTCATATTCCTTGAAGACATCGAGTATTTTGGCGTCAACGTAACCCCTGGATTGGTAATAATCGATTATCGCGTTCTTGCTCTCCTCGAGCTTGGATTCCTGGAAGGCTCCACTCTGGAAGAGGGCTGCTTCCTTAAGACTCATCTGGGCCTTGAGCGTCCGCTCGGAAATGGAGGCATTCCCAGAAAACCTTATGCTTCTGAGAGAGACCTGGGTGCCTTCCGCTAACTTGAAGCTCAGTACTAAAAGTGAATTGTCGCTGCTGGGAACTATTTCATGGACTACCTCGGCCTCGGGGTACCCTTTTTCGAGATAGAGTTTTTTTATAGCTAGGTCATCCAGGACAGCCTTGTCCTCATTATAGATATCTCCGGACTTCGTACCCACGACAGCGAGAATCTCCGATGTCCGCAAGCCTGAGTTGCCCGTAATGCGTACCGAAAGGACTGAGGGCTTTTCCACCACCACAAAGAGAAGAGAGAGACTTTGCTTGGTTTCATCCAAGGCTATAGCCTGGGGTTCAATTGTCTCGAACCAGTCGAGTTCGTAAAGCTTGGATTGCATTTCAAGCCATAGATCGGGAGTAAATGGCGTGCCAATGTAGTTTCTTAATAGGCTATCCAACTCCGACTTGGAGGCTTTTTTTATTCCGCTCCAACGTATGGACTCTATTGGCTTATCCCAGAACCATTCTTCTCC
>CAZHSK010000039.1:0-10897 GCA_964535235.1 uncultured Treponema sp.
CTTTGTGAACGAAGGCAGGTCGCCCTTAGCCCAGGCTCAGAGGAAAACATCCCTTGCCCTCCTGGAAACCCTGTCCATCATACGCTTAAGCTCGGAGCGTTCTTCGGCGCCCAGGACATCCAGGGCATCTCCCAGTGATTCCGGGGAGAATAGTCGTGAGGATTCTATCCGGTCCAAAAGTTCCTCGCCGTAGCCTGAAAGGCTGAGCCGAGAAGCTCTTTTATCCGAAACTATATCGGTTCGTACTAGCCAGCCTGCATCCACGCATTTTCTGGCCACCAGGCTCAGGGTAGTTTTGTCCATGCCCAGTTCCCTGGCGGCTACGCTCAAGATCAGGGCGCCCCTCCTGCGGGCTTGTCTTACCAGCTGATACTGCTGAAAACTTATGCCAAACTGCTCCAGGGCGGCCGAAGCCTTACGGCGCCACAGGCCATACGCCAGCCCCATCATCAGGTACTCTTCCATATAGTTAGTATACGAACAATATTAGTAGTATTCCAGTTTTTTTTATAAAGTCCTTGTCACTTTTTGAGAAAATAGGTATATTCGACCTGACCTACGAGGTCACTAATCCAAATAATCAAGGGAGAGTAACACTATGGCCAAACAGCTGCTTTTCAGCGAAGACGCCAGGCGCAGGCTTTTAGTCGGCGTGGAGACAATTTCCAAGGCGGTTAAGGTAACCCTCGGCCCCAAAGGCCGGAATGTCCTCCTCGACAAAAAGTTCGGCGCCCCCACGGTCACCAAGGACGGCGTGTCCGTTGCCAAGGAAATCGAACTGGAAGATCCATATGAGAACATGGGTGCCCAGCTGCTCAAGGAAGTAGCCACCAAGACCAACGACATCGCTGGAGACGGAACCACTACCGCCACCGTCCTTGCCTATTCCATCGTCAAGGAAGGCCTCAAGGCCGTCGCCGCGGGCATGGATCCCATGGCCCTCAAGAAGGGAATCGATCAGGCTGTCACCGTCGCCGTGGAAGAGATCAAGAAGAATTCCAAGGAAATCATCGAGAAAGAGGAAATCGCCAACGTAGCCTCCGTCTCCGCGAACAACGACATCAACATCGGAAACCAGATTGCCGATGCCATGGAAAAAGTAGGCAAAGACGGAGTCATCACCGTTGAAGAGTCCAAGACCATGGACACCACCATCGATTTCGTGGAAGGCATGCAGTTCGACCGCGGCTACACCTCTCCCTACTTTGTCACCAACCGCGACTCCATGACCACTGTTTTCGAGAATCCCCTTATCCTTATCCATGACAAGAAAATCTCCAACATGAAGGACCTTCTTCCCCTCCTGGAGAAGATCGCCCAGACCGGCAAGCCGCTGCTCATCATCGCCGAGGATATCGAAGGCGAAGCCCTAGCCACTCTCATCGTCAACCACCTCCGGGGCACCCTGAGCGTCTGCGCCGTCAAGGCCCCTGGCTTTGGCGACCGCCGCAAGGCAATGCTCGAGGACATCGCCGTGCTCACCGGCGGCGAAGTGGTCTCCGAGGAACTCGGCCTCAAGCTCGAGAACACCGCGATGACCCAGCTCGGTACCGCCAAGACCGTAAAAGTGGACAAGGACAACACCACAATCATCAACGGAGCCGGCAAGCAGAAGGACATCCAGGACAGAATCGCACAGATCAAGAACCAGATCGAGGAAACCACCTCCGACTACGACCGCGAGAAGCTCCAGGAGCGCCTGGCCAAGCTCGCCGGCGGCGTCGCCGTCATCAATGTCGGCGCGGCCACCGAGGTCGAGATGAAAGAGAAGAAGCACAGAGTGGAAGACGCCCTCTCCGCCACCCGCGCGGCTATCGACGAAGGCATCGTGTCAGGCGGCGGCATCGCCCTCATCCAGGCATCCCTGGCCCTCGACAAGACCAATATTTCCAAGTTCTCCGACGACGAGAAGATCGGCTTCAAGATCGTCCGCCGCGCCCTTGAGGAACCCATACGCCAGATCGCCGAAAACGGCGGCATCGACGGTTCGATCATCGCTGACAAGGCGAAGGCTTCCAAGAAAGGCATCGGCTACGACGCCGCGAAGAACGAGTGGGTGGACATGATGAAGGCCGGGATCATCGATCCCGCCAAGGTTACCCGCAGCGCCTTGCAGAACGCGGCTTCCGTCGCAGCTCTTCTCCTCACCACCGAGTGCGCGGTCACCGATCTGCCCGAGAAAGAAAAACCTGCCATGCCCGCCGGCGGCGGCATGGGCGGCATGGGAGGCATGGATTACTAAGTTAATCCAACTCTAGATTAGTAGTTTAGGGCGTCCTTTCGGACGCCCTTTTTATATCTCGTCTTATGCCTCCCATGCCTCGGGATTCCCGCGAATCCGGGCAGGTTTTGGACAGTAAAGTGCCCTGGACATTAGACCCATGATGCATTAAAAAATGGAGGATGCGTAAAAGCTCCATTATTCCATGGCGCCTCCTTTTAATCGTATGCCTCGCATTTTTCACCATAACCTGGAATGCTGCGGCTGCGCCGGCCATGGTGCTTTCGGGATGCGAATATGATTACCCTCCCTATTGCATCGTCAATCCGGACAACACGGCGACGGGTTTTTCGGTGGAACTCCTCCGTGCGACCCTAAAGGCGGTCGGTCGGGATGTAAGCTTTAAAACAGGAGCCTGGGCGGACATAAAAAGCGATCTGGAAGAAGGAAGGATCCAGGTTCTTCCCCTGGTAGGGCGCACTCCCGAGAGAGAAGCGGTTTTCGATTTCACCTTTCCCTATCTCACGATGCACGGAACAATCTTCGTCCGAGAAGATACTACCACTATTGCCTCCCCTAAAGACTTGGAGGGAAGGTCAGTGGCGGTCTTAAAGGGAGACAATGCGGAAGAATATCTGCGCAGGTCGAATCTAGGCGCGAGGATTGTCCCCCTTGAAACCTTCGAAGCCGCGATGAAGGGGCTTTCGGAGGGCGCTTACGATGCGGTGGTAGCGCAGAAGCTCATGGGAATGCAAATCCTACAGAACAACGGCATCACAAACCTCAAAACAGTCGGGCCCCCTTTAAACGAATTTACCCAATCCTTTTGCTTCGCCACCCAGGAAGGCGATACGGAACTCCTCGCGCTGCTCAACGAAGGACTCTCTATCGTCATCGCCGAGGGCACATTCCGGGAACTCTACGCCACCTGGTTCTCGGGCTTGGAAGCCTTGGCTTATAAGAAAAGCCGCATCATCGTCGGCGGGGACAGCAATTATCCTCCCTATGAGTTTCTAGACGAAGGCGGCAATCCTGCCGGCTTCAACGTAGAACTCACGAAGGCAATCGCCGAAGAACTCGGGCTGGATATCCAGATACGCCTTGGCCCCTGGGGCGAGATTCGCCAAGCCTTGAGCGAAGGAACCATCGATGTGATCCAGGGAATGTACTATTCCGTGGAGAGGGACAGGGTCTACGGTTTTTCCCCCGGCTACGCCACGGTCAACCACGTTATCGCCGCGAGATCTGGTCTAAATATCCCAGAAGACATAAAAGACCTACAGGGCAAGAAATTAGTTATCATGACAGGAGATGTCATGGACGACCTGGCGGTCTCCCTAGGGTTTGAGCAAAACCTGGTCAGGGTGGATAGCCAGGAGGAAGCCCTGCTGTTGTTGAGTCAAGGCGAAGAGGACTATGCCCTGGTAGGCCAGATTCCGGCCCAATATTTCCTGAAGCGGCAAAAAATCAAGAATGTCGCGATTTCCAAGTCACCCATACTCTCGCCGGAGTATTGCTACGCGGCGCCTAATGCCTCTGGAGCCTTGGTAGCCCAATTCTCTCAGGGCTTGGCATCGGTGTTGGCCAAGGGAAGATATCGCGCCATCGAAAACAAATGGCTGGCGCCATATAGTTTTGAGGGCGGAAATTTCGCGACAATCGCGAAGTATACCGCTTTGGTCATTCTCATCCTTGGGATCCTGCTTCTGGCGAGCTTGCTTTGGTCTTGGGCGCTTCGGCGCAGCGTAAAGCATAAAACGCAGCAGCTCTCTTTCGAGATCTCCGAGCGAAAGAAAGCCGAGGAAGAAATAAAAATACTCAATCATGACTTGGAACACCGGGTTGCCGCGAGGACCTCGGAGCTTGAAAACGCAAACAAGGAGCTGGAATCGTTTTCCTACGCGGTGGCCCACGACCTGCGCGCTCCCTTAAGGGCTATGGAAGGATTCAGCACGATCCTTGCCCATTCGTATAATGAAAGATTGGATGCCCTTGGCCTTGAATATCTCGACCGTATCAGGAATGCCTCCAGCCGGATGGGAAAGCTCATCGACGATCTTTTAAGCTTATCGAGAGTGTCGAAGCACGAGTTCGAGCGGCAAGAAGTCGACATGAGCGCATTGGCCGCCGAAGTTGCTACCCAGGTATCCGAATACTTTAAAGGCAGCCCCACGAAAGTGCGCATCGAAAAAGGGATGAAGGCCTTGGCAGATCCAGCGCTGATGGACATCCTTTTGAAAAACCTCATAGAAAACGCCTATAAATTCAGCGCCAATGTCGCTTCTCCCCGGATCGATGTGGGTATGGAAATCCAAGACCTAGAGGGGAAAAAGAAGCACGTGTTTTTTGTCAGGGACAATGGAGTGGGTTTCGACATGGAATTCGCCGGGGAACTCTTTGCCCCCTTCCATAGGCTTCATTCCATGAAAGAGTTTTCGGGCACGGGGATAGGTTTGGCGACAGTCAAGAGAATCGTAACCCGTCATGGCGGGAAAGTATGGCCTGAGGCAAAACCAGGAGAGGGAGCCTGCTTCCGTTTTACCTTAGAATAAGTCATTGAACTTTGGGGTTATGGTGGAAAAGCCTCGCAAAGCAATTTATCATGTGCCCATGAAATCGATGCGAAAAAGTCTTTTCGTTCTCTCGATCGTCGGGTTTTTCTTTTTGCTGACACCGCTTTTCGCCTCGCCCAGCCTTTCCTGGCGGGAAGAATTCACCGGCAACGGCGACAAGTGGACAGTAGGCGATACCGCTGACTACAAGTACGAAATTGCGAATGGGGTCTACTCGCTTACGGGCAAGACGGGCGGGCGTTGGACTGCCCATGGCTTCCCCATCCGCCGAGATTCGGACTATATCCTCGAAACAAAGATAAAATCGGATTCGCCCACCGCCACGGACTACGCCGGCCTTATCTGGGATTTCAGGGACAAGGACCACTACTACCAGTTCCTCGCTTCCCAGGATGGCAAGTACGCCATACTCAAGATGGAGAACGGCAAGGCCAATTTTCTCGTTCCCTGGACGGCCAGCTCGGCGATAAACGGCCGGGGCCTGTACAATTCGCTCCGGGTAGCCCGGGCGGGGCAAAGGCTCGTCTTTTCCATCAACAAGGCCGAGATCAAAAGCCTGACTTACGAAAACTTCGCGGGGGGAAGCATTGGCTTCTCCTTCTCGGGCGCGCAGACGATGAGCGTGGATTCGGTGCTTGTGCAGGAAGAGAGAATCCCGACGGGCGAGAAAACTGCGCTCCCTTCGCTCCGGATGATTGTATTCGAATCAATCTTCAACGAAAGGAACCAGAGTTGGCTCATCTCGTCGCGAAATTTGACAGGTCAGTTCGCCGACCTGGGCGGGTCGGCCGGCTCGGGCTACCTCCTCAAGCACAACTCCAGAACTTCGTTCGATCTGCTCTCCCAGGATTTTTCCCTGGACCTGGCGCGGGATTTTTTCGTGGAGGCAGAGATCGAGTGGATCTCGGGGGATGATGGCTATGCCTACGGCCTTGCCTGCGACGTAAATGGGCGCGACTATCTCTGGTTCGGCATCACCGCCAACGGATTCTACTCCATCACCCGCACCCTCGGAGGAGAAAAGAAGGAACTTGTCCCCTGGACGATGAGCGACAATGTGAACTGCTACGAAGCCAGGAATAAGCTTTCGGTGCACCGGAGAGGCTCCAGCCTGCAGTTCTCCATCAACGGGCGCAAGGTTTTCGAGACGCCCTACGAAGCCTGGTCATCGAATCGGATTGGATTTGGGGCAGGCGGAATCATGTCCATACGTCCCCGGTTCCTCGGGCTCTACCAGGCCGCCATCCAGGCTGGACCAATTTTTGGCAGCTGCTCCTACGGCTGGGGCGCCTACCGCCATGCCGACGGGGTGGTCTATGTCGGCTTCTGGGAGAGAGGCAAGCCCAACGGCTTCGGTACCCGCTACTACCCCTCGGGCGGGGTGCAGGAAGGCTTCTGGAAAGATGGCATCCTGACGACGGATTCGGCAGCCCCTGGCATCGCTCCAGGCCGAAGCTATTTCTCCGTCATGACGGCCACGGGCGATATGGGCCTCGTGAACGACTCGGGCGAGGAGGAGGGCTTCGGGCTCAGGGGCGTCGTCTATCTGGACACCATCCTCCAGGCCCCCCTCCTTCAGGCTTCTGAGGGCCGAATCGGATTCATGGATTGGAGGGGGAATTGGATATCCTCGTCGGACTGGAATATCGCCTCGCCCTTTTCGCATGGCTATGCCCTCGTAAAAGGGCTGAAGGGCGAAACCGGCATCGTGGATTCGGCCGGCAAACTCAGCCTGGGCCTGGGGGTCTACGAAATCCTGCCCAGCCAGGATTTGAAGCGGGGCGTCGTGCGCGTAAAGGCAACCAAGGATGAGAAAACCCTTTACGGCTTGGTGAGCGTCGATGGCCAAGTTCTCATGCCCCCAAGCCTCCTGGATCTGGGGGATTTTTCCGAAGGCTACGCCCCGGCCAAGGCCCGAAACGGCAGCTATGGGTATATCGATCTACTGGGAGTATGGCGCGTTGCCCCTGTCTACGATGGGGCAGGGGATTTTTCCGAAAACCTGGCATATGTCTATTTCGACGACCTAATCCCCTGGGAAAGCTTTATCCATCCCTCGGGAGAGACGGCCTTCGACCTGGACAACGAGATCCACGAAACGCTCTACCCCTATAAGTTCAGCGAAGGCCTCCTCGCCTGCATGGAGGACTACGAAAACCTGGTCTACATGACCTGGGACGGGGAAGTTTTCATCGAGGCGGGCCCCTGGGACGAGGCCCGCCCCTTCTCCGAAGGTTTTGCGGCGGTGAAGGACGAAATTGGCTGGCAGTTTATAGACCACCTAGGCGGCCTCGCCTTCGATGGAGCAGTCTATAACCACGCGCTTTCCTTTTCCAAAGGCCTGGCTACCGTCAAGATGGGGGATCGCTGGGGCTATATCGATAAAAACGGGCATATAGCCATTCCCGCCAACTACCTGGACGCCCATTCCTTTTTGCCCCAGGGTTTCGCCCAGGTAAAACTGCCCTCGGGCGCCTGGACTTGGATCGACCTTGAAGGCAGACTGCTCTGGCCGGGGCGCTGAGGGGCGGCTATTTCAGCACTGCCTCTCCCCGTCGATATCCGCGAAGTCGATCATGAGGATTCTGCCGTCCCGCAGCTCGAGACGGGCGCCCAGGGCCGAATGGCTGGGCGTGATGTCCATGATCTCGATGGATGTGATGGGATCCAACTCCTCCTCGGTCCAGTCTCCGTCGTCGGTGCGGTGCAAAAGGACGCTTATCATGAGTTCCATGGTGGGATTCTTGGCCAGGCGCTTCTTGTGGGCGTAGACGACCGTGCTTTCGTCGGCTTCGGCGTTGCGCCCCGAGTGGATGCGCAGCGCGAGGTCGTCCCAGCCTGCGTACGCCACGAGGGCGACCCGCCTGCCGGGGATGGCCGCGGTAATCACCCCGCGCCTTGCGTCCCCGAAGGTCTTCGTCACCGCCGGAACCCCGCCTGAGTGCGGCAGGCCGTAGCTGCCCAGGGTGAGCTCGTGCTCGAAGGCCAGGCGCGAGCGGTCCACGCGCAGGACGCCTCCGGGAAGGCAGGCCTCGGCCAGGTCGATGATGTAGCCCACGCCGTTGTTGGGGGGCTGGCGCATGATAGCCTGGCGGTACAGGACTCCTCCCCTGATGCCGTTATACACCATGCTTTTCGAGGTAGAGTAGTCGGCCTTCGCGGCCGCCTCGTTCTTCAGGATCTTGCCCGTGAGGTAAAAGTTGATGTCATCGCCCCGCAGGTCACGGGGGTCCAGGCTGCGGAAGGCGTATTCCATGGCCGTGCCGCCTTCAGCGTTGTGGTCTTCCCAGGGGAAGTGGGTGTTGTAGGCCAGCTTGGAATAATTGGGGTCGTCGTAGTAGGTCTTTCCGGGCACGATTTCTGAGGCGCCCGTCTTCCCGTGGTTCACCAGGACGAGACCGGGCTTTTCCAGCGCCGAGACCTTGGATGCCTCTCCGAGCTCGGGCCAGAAGCCCTCGTTTTCGGTGGCCGTCCAGAAGGGCGAATCGTCCGGCAGGGCCAGGCAGATGAAGGGCGGGAACATGAGGAAGGGGCTGCCGGGACAGGAGTAGTTCTGTACCATGTATTCCTTGTGCCCGTAGAAGCCCAGTGCCGGGATGTCGTTGAAGTAGAAGTCCTCGCGGGATACGAACTGGAGTATGGAACCGGAGCAGAGGCGCCTCGCCCAGCCCGGGTCCAGGGGCGAGCCGCCCTGGAGCATGAATGAGACGGGGAAACCGCCCGAGATCCAGGTGCGGTAGCAGATCGAGCGCGCCCACATGTTGATGTAGCCGTCCCGTGCGAAAAAGTTGGGGTAGGTTTTCATCATCTCGTGGGCCGAGCGCTCTATCGTGGCCGCGATCTCGGGGTAGTGCTCGTCGCCGACGGCCCTGGTCCAGATGGTGCCATACACGATGAAGAGGCTGATCGTGTAGTAGTTGTAGGTCTGCTCCAGGTACCAGCCCTCGCCCGAATGGTAGGACACCACCCACAAGAGGTGGCTCTTGAGCAGCTCGTCGTCGATTTCGTCTCCGTGTTTTTTCAGGAAAGAGAGGGCTACCAGATTGAAAATGCGCCAGTTGTTCTGGGTGGTGCGGTGGTGAGCCCAAGCCGATATGCACAGGGCCATTTCGTCCTTCTGCGCCTTGGTAAAATAGGGCCAGATGACATCGGGCAGCAAAAGCAAGGTCTTCAATAGACCGCCGAACTCGCAGGTGAACTGGTAGGTGGCGTCGGGCATGTCGTCGGGCAGGGGCAGGGACTGGGGGTTCCCGGGGGTGAACATCTTGTAGAGCTGGTTGCAGTAATAGTCCCGCAGCTTGATGCCCCGTATCTCCACCTCCGGCTCCACGTGCATGAGGGGGGCGGCCAGGGTAAGGCTCCGCTCCAGTGACTCGAACTCGTGGGAGCGGAATCTCCAGGCCGGGGAGTCGGCCTGGGGGTAGGTCTTCCCGGGAACGATGGGAAAGGCGAAGGGAGCGTCCTTGTCGGCCACGTGGGTGAATGCCCGCTCCAGCAGGTACTTGGCGCACTCGATATAGTGCTTCTTTGTCATGCCCGTAAAAGGGCTCGCGCGGAAATCGGGGTTCTTCACGCTGAAGGCTGGGTCCATCGGTCTCTTCTCCTTTACTCGCTGAACATCGGCGTAGTATACGACAGTTCCGCTAAAATTTCCCGAAAATCATGTTGGGAATCCAGGTGACCAAGCCAGGGAAAAACACGAGGAGGCAGAGTTCCAGCATGATGGCGAAAAAGAAGGGAAGCGCCGCCCTGGTGTAATCCTCCACCTTGCAGTCCATGATGCCGCAGACCGAGTAGAGGGCAGCTCCCACGGGGGGCGTCATTACGCCCAGGGTGACCACGGTGGCCATGAGCACGCCGAAATGCACAGGGTCGACGCCCAGGCTCTTCACCATGGGCAGGAATATGGGCGTGAGGAGGAGGAAATTCACGTTTGAGTCCACGAACATGCCGGTGATAAAGAGGAAGACGAGCATGATGATCACCAGAAGCTGGGGATTGGTGGTTATGCCGAATATGAACCTGCTCAAGGTGACGGGAAGCTGAACCCAGGTGAGGGCCCACTGGAAGGATCCCGAGAGGGCTATGAGGAGCATGATGGCTCCGTTGTCCTTAAAACTGGTCACGAGGGCGTTCTTGAATTTTTCCCAGGTCAGCTCCTTGTAAACGTACCGACCTATCACGATGGCGTAGATGACGGCGAAGGCCCCTGATTCCGAGGGAGTGAAGACGCCGAATCGGATGCCGACGATGAGGAGGACAGGGAAGAGCAGGGCCCAGATGGATTCCTTCAGGTTCCTGAAGAGCTCGGCCAGGCTCAGCCTCGGCGCGTCGGGACGGGGAGGATCGTATTTGTGGTAGCGGCTCGTGATGGAGGTGGTGGCCATGAGAAAGGCCATCATCAGGATGCCGGGGATGATGCCCCCGGCGAAGAGGCGGCCTATGGACACCTCGCCGACAAAGCCGAAGATGATGAAGCCAAGGCTGGGCGGTATGGTGGCGGTTATGAGGGCCGTGGTGCAGTTCACCGCGACGATATAGCCCTTCTTGTAGCCGATTCTGAGCATTTCGGGGCCGAGGATCCTCGTCTCCATCATGGCGTCGGCCGTGGCCGAGCCGGAGACGCCGCCCATCAGCGTGCTCATCACCACGCTCACCTGGGCCGTCCCCCCGTACATGCGCCGGGTCAGGAGACGGGCCAGGCTCAAGAGCCTGCTCGTTATGCCCGACACGTTCATCAAGTTTCCGGCAAAAATAAAGAAAGGTACGGCGAGGAAGGCGAAAGACTGGCTCTGCTGCACCGTCATCTGCACGGCGATTTCGAAAGGCAGCTGCGGCTGGGAAAGGAAATACGCGAAGCCGGCTATGCCGATGACAAAGGCGATCGGCATCCCCATGAGCATGAAACCGATGAAGCATAGCAAGAGTAAGGTCATTGCGGCTCTCCTTTCGCGGCATCAGCGCTAATCTTGCCCGCCATCAGCCGCAGCACCTTTCGAATTTTCTGGATAGTCGAGAAAAACATCGAAAAGGCGGCTACCACGAGGCTGAGGGTGACAAGTGCCAGGGGTATAGGCATGGATTGGTAGCGGCTCACGCGATC
>CAZHSK010000040.1:0-10868 GCA_964535235.1 uncultured Treponema sp.
AAGAACCTTTGCGGGCCTGCGCCCCTCAACCCCCGACGGCATGCCCTTCCTGGGAGAAATACCCGGGGCTCCCGGCTTCTTTATCGCTGCCGGCCATGAGGGCGACGGCATAGCCCTCTCCCCGGTCACCGGCCTCGTCATGGCCGATCTCATAACCGGGAAGAAACCGGAGTTCCCCATGGAAGCCTTCAATCCTGGCCGCTTTGGCGGCCAGGCAGGATTATAAACCTATGAAACTGGACTTGGACGAGCGTGATCTGATCCTCCTTGAGTGCATCAGAACGGCCGGTGAGCCCTTAGGTTCCTGGAGCCTCGTCGAGGAGATGGAAAAACAGGGCTTCAAGGTGAGTTCGGCCTCTATCGGACGCATCCTGTACAGGTTAGAGTCCCTTGGGCTGGTGGAAAGCCAGGCGAACAAGGGCAGGGTGCTTACCAAGGAGGGGCTTAGGGCCATTACCAAAGCCCGAGTTAGCAAGTCCATCAGCAGGCACAGCAAGGAGCTGGAAAAGCTCATAGACAGCCGCATCCTGGATGAGTACCTCATGGTGCTCCAGGCCAGGAGGGCGATAGAGAGGGAGACCGCCAGACTGGCGGCGGAGAATATCAGCGAGAGCAGGCTAAGGCAACTTGAACAAATAATCGCGGATCAGGAAGATAAGGCATCCAGAGGCGAGAGTATCGCGGAGGTGGACATCGCTTTCCACAAGAATATCGCCGAGGCCTCTACCAATTCGGTGCTTTCAGCTCTTTACGGCATTTTAGCCATGCTAGGCCAGCAGACCGAGCTTTTCGAGTATATGCGCAAGAGCGTGGGCGCAACCTACAGAACGGCCCATCGCTCGATATTGGAAGCATTGAAAAAGCACGATCCGGATGAGGCTGAGAGTTGCATGGTAGCCCATGTGGACGGGCTTATGGAAAACGTAAAAAAGTATTGGGAACATTATAGGGAGTAGAATATGGACGAGAGAAAGGGCATGGGAGATGAAAAGTATATCTGCCGCTGCGAAGAGGTGACAGAACAAGAGATACGAGACGCGATCCGAGCGGGAGCCCGGAGCGTGGTGGAGATCAAGCGCTGGACCAGGGCGGGTATGGGAATCTGCCAAGGCAGATCCTGCAGGCGCTTGGTGGAACGCATTTTGGCCGAAGAACTTAAACTGAAGCCCGAGGAGATTGAGATTTCCTCATTCAGACAACCCGTGAGACCCGTCTCGATCAAGGCGATGGACGAATAGGAGGACAGCATGGAATTTGGAAGATTGATGGTTGCGATAGTTACGCCTTTCAAGGATTCGCTGGAATTGGATATCGAAGCCGCCGCTGCCCTGGCTGAAAAACTGGTAGGCGAGGGGGTAGACAGTTTTGTGGTGAGTGGCACCACCGGGGAGTCCCCAACCCTCTCCAGGACGGAGAAGATAGAGCTCATAAAGGCCATCAAAAAGGCCACTGGCCGACCTGTAATCGCCAACGCGGGCACCAACGATACCAGGGTTTCTATTCAAAATGCCAAGGATGCCGAAGACGCGGGGGCCGATGGGCTCTTGCTGGTGGCTCCCTACTACAACAAGCCAGACCAGGGCATGCTCTACGACCATTTCTCCATGATTGCCTCCTCGGTGAAAATTCCCTCCATGCTCTACAATGTCCCGGGCAGGACGGCGATCAGCATAAGGCCTGAGACAATCGTAAAGCTTTCCAAGGACGTAAAGCAGATCACCATGCTCAAGGACGCTGCGGGCAACCTGGACGACACGACAGTCGTGATCCGGGACTCAGCTCCTGGCTTTAGGGTGTATACTGGAGAAGACGCTCTCACGCTCCCTACCCTGGCTATTGGAGGCTATGGTGTAGTGTCCGTGGCTGGCCATGTGGTGGCTCCCTTCATGAAAAAGATGATCGAGGCCTACCTGGCCGGAAAATTTTCCGAAGCGGCGGAGCTCCATGTAAAACTCCAGGCCATAAACAGGGCTCTTTTCCTCCAGCCCAATCCCGTACCCGTTAAGAGGGCTCTCCAGCTCTGCGGCTTTGAAGCCGGCCCCTTGAGACCCCCTCTCAAGTTTGCGTCGCCCGAGGTAACCGAGGCGCTCAAGAAGGCACTCCAGGGTCTGGGGCTGGGAAAATGAACGCAGAAAAAGCTTTCGGCTCGAGAATCGCGAAACACGCCGTTCTCGGGGACATGCCGGCCCAGAAGGAAGTGACAATATTCTTTGAAGGCAAAGCCCTCGCAGCCCTGGAGGGCGAGCCGATCATGGCCGCCCTTGTGGCCGCCGGGGTAACGGTTTTCCGCTATACCAAGAAGGGCTCGCCCCGCAGAATGTTCTGCGGAATAGGGCGCTGCACAGACTGTGTAATGACCGTGGACGGTGTGCCTGGGGTTAGAACCTGCGTCACCGAGGTGCGCGATGGCATGAAGGTGGAGCGTCAGCACGGGGTAGGGAGCTGGAGCGTCCAGGCGGAGGCCGGCCATGCATAGAGAGGGCAAGCCCGCAATAGTGGTGGGAGCGGGACCTGCGGGGCTCTGCGCCGCGATCGAACTGAAAAAAGCCGGGGCTCCTGTGGTGCTCATGGACGAGAATGCCAAGCCGGGCGGCCAGCTTTTCAAGCAGATACACAAGTTCTTCGGTTCCCAGGAACACAAGGCCGGGATCCGGGGCTTCGATATTGGAAAGGAGCTTCTGGCGGAATCGCTTCGGCTTGGAATCGACGTTCGGCTCAAGACCGAAGTGGTGGGCATAGAGTCGGGACTCAAGGTCTGGGCTGTGGAAAATAGAACAAAATCATACACCCTCGATGCGGAAACCCTTATCCTCGCCACCGGGGCTACCGAGAACGCCCTGAGTTTTCCCGGCTGGACCCTTCCTGGAATCATGACCGCGGGCTGCGCCCAAACCCTGATCAACGTCCACCGGGTGCTGCCTGGCAAGCGAGTTCTCATGGTGGGTTCGGGCAACGTGGGCGTCATAGTGGCCTATCAGCTCATGCAGGCCGGAGCTCAGGTGGCAGCTGTCATCGAAGCCCTTCCCAAGCTGGGCGGCTATGGAGTGCACACAGCCAAGGTTCGCAGGGCAGGGGTACCTTTTTACTGCGCAACAACGATAATCCGAGCAGAAGGCGCCGAGAGCGTCGAGCGTGCGGTGATTGCCTCAATCGACGCGAAGTTCCAGCCTATTCCGGGCACCGAACAGACCCTGGACGTGGACACTATTTGCCTGGCCGTGGGCTTGACCCCATCCATCGAGCTTTCCTGCCTGGCTGGCTGCAAGCAAATCTATGTGCCCGAGTTGGGGGGCAACATGCCTGCCCATGACGAATACATGCGATCGAGCAACGAGTCTGTGTACGTTGTGGGGGACATCGCCGGCGTGGAGGAAGCGAGTACTGCCATGGAAGAGGGGCGGCTCGCGGGTATACACGCGGCCTGGTCCATGGGCTATTTGGATGACCCAACCATGGAGGCCAAGACTGCCGAGACCAGGAACCGCCTGCAGGCGCTTCGTCAGGGAATTTTCGGGCAGAAACGCTTTGCCGCCAAGGAGAGGATCCTGGGCATGAGGAAGAACGCATGAGCAACAAGGACGCGCTTAAAACCTTGGGAGCACCATCCCTGGAAGAGCTTCAAGCCGTTGGGCAATTGGCATCGGAAGAGGAAATGGAAGGCCGGGGCTGTCTTTGCATAGAGTGCATAGAGGAAATACCCTGCAATCCCTGCCAGACTTCCTGTCCCCAGGGAGCCATCACCGTAGGATTTCCCATCACCAACCTGCCGTTGATAGACAGGGCCAAGTGCACCGTCTGCGGAATCTGCATTCCCGCCTGCCCAGGCCTGGCTATTACCATCAAGAGCGTTAAGGACGAAATGGCTCGGATACGCTTCCCCTGGGAGTATTTACCCTTTCCTTTGGTTGGTGATAGGGTGCGGATGGTCGACAGGATGGGCAAAGAACTCTGCGATGCCAAGATCGTTTCAATAGTCAATCCGGAACGCAATAACAAGACGGCGGTGGTCACCGCCGAATTCCCCAGAAAATTCGTACAGGATGCGATAAGCATCGCAAGGAGAAAGTCAGATGTATAGAGTCGCGGTGGTAGGCGCCTTGGGCGCCGTAGGCACGGAGATGATCAAAACCCTGGAAGGCAGGAGTTTCCCCATCTCCACGCTCATTCCCATGGACATCCCTGAGATGGCGGGAAGAAAAGTGTTGTACAAGGGAAAAGAAGTCGAAGTGAGGGCGGCGGTCAAGGGCGCCTTCAAGGATGTGGATATAGCCCTCTTCTCCGCCGGAGCCGATGCCAGCCTCATCCTGGCTCCCATAGCCGCCTCCGAAGGCGCCGTGGTGGTGGATAACTCCTCAGCCTGGCGTATGGACCCCGGGGTTCCCCTGGTGGTACCTGAGGTAAACCCCCAGGCGGTGGACTCCCACAAGGGAATTATCGCCAATCCCAACTGCTCCACCATCCAGATGTTGGTTGCCTGCAAGCCGCTTCATGATGCGTATAAAATCAAGCGTATCGTAGTGTCCACTTATCAGGCTGTCTCCGGCGGCGGCGGTTCGGCAATACGTGAGCTCCGATCTCAGACAGGCCAGTATGTAAGGGGAGAGGAGCTCAAGGTATCGGTCTTTTCCAGACAGATTCTCTTCAACGCTATCCCCCAAATCGACGTGTTCCTGGACAATGGCTACACCAAAGAAGAGATGAAGATGGTCCACGAAACCCATAAGATTATGGATCCCGCTATCGAGGTGAGCCCCACAGCGGTGAGGGTAGGGGTTTTCAGAGGCCATTCCGAGTCCATCAACATCGAGACTGAAAAGCCGATCAACCTGACCGAAGCCAAACGCCTTCTGGAAAAAGCTCCCGGCGTCAAGGTGATGGATGATCCATCCAAACTTGTCTATCCCACGGCCCTTGATGCCGACGGCCAGGACGCCGTGTACGTGGGCAGGCTGCGAAGCGACCCTACGGTGCCCCACGGGCTCAATATGTGGGTAGTCTCGGACAATCTCCGCAAGGGCGCGGCCCTCAACGCGGTGCAGATAGGTGAACTTCTGGTTGCCAGGGGACTAAAGCCCAGAAAAATATAAGAAGGAGAGCCCATGGCCCTCATCGTTCAAAAATTCGGCGGCACCTCCCTGGCCGACCCGGCCTCCCGCGAACTCCTGGCATCCAAGGTTGGGAAAACCCTGGAGGCCGGGGATAGGGTAATCCTTGTTGTCTCGGCCATGGGGCGCCGGGGAGACCCCTATGCTACCGATACCCTCCTGGATCTGCTGGAGCAGTATCCTAGCGGTGCCGACGGACTGAACCGGGACCTCATCGCTTCCTGCGGGGAGGCTATCTCGGCTTGCCTCATCGCTGCCCTCCTCAATTCCAAGGGCATAAAAGCCCAACCCATGACGGCCTCCAGCGCCGGAATTTTCGCTACCGGGGAATTTCAGGACGCCAATCCTTCGGATATCGATCCCTCCAGGCTGCGTAAGGTACTGGACGAAGGCGCAGTGCCTGTGGTCACAGGATTCCAGGGAGTGGACGCCTCAGGTCGCGTGCTCACCCTAGGCCGGGGCGGGAGCGACACAAGCGCCGTGGCTATCGCCGGAGCCCTTGGCGCCGACTTCGTGGACATCTACAAGGACGTGCCTGGAGTGGCCAAGGCCGACCCCCGGCTCATTCCCCAGGCCTCCTTCATGGAGTTTTTGGACTATGATTCCATGGTCAGACTGGCACGGCATGGGGCGAGGGTGTTGCACGACAAGTCGGCCGAGCTTGCCCGGAAGCTGGGCATACGCATAAGGGTGCGTTCCACCTTCGACGCGGGGGAAGGCACGCTTATTGGTTCACAGGATGCCAACTCGGCCCCGGCCCAGTTTTTAGGGCTTTCAAGCTCTCCGTATAAAGATGGCGGTATGAAGCTTGTGGCGGTTTTTGCCTCGGGCAAGGGAGGGGAGGGGCGGCGAATAGCTCAATCTTATGCCGAGACCTGGAAGGACAAGGCCAAGCCCCTGGAAACCGGGGATGACGATGCCTGTGGTTTTGTGCTGCCAGAGAACTGCTACAGGGAATTTGCCCAGGGATTATTTTTAAAAATAGAAGCGAGCTTGGGCGGCAGATAGAAACGAGGCCACTCAGGGTCCCTGAGCGGCCTCTTAACCAAAAAGGTTCGAGGAACTTACTTCGTTATTCGATACTTCTTAAAACTGAAATACTCTTAAATCGGCTCACTCCTCTGATGACTTGGAATCCTTTTTAGCCTTCTTCTCCGCTCTTTTTTCCTTCAAGCTTTTCTGTGGCTTCTTTTTCTCGGCTGCCTTGGGTCTATCCTGTGATTTCATTATCTTTCCTCCTGCTCGCGAGAATCTGCCTTAATAATATCGACATTCCCAGGTTATTTTACAACGATTACTCTTCTAATTTTTTGTTGACTGAGGCTTATGCAAAAGTCAGAAGAGTTTAGCATAGGCTACCTTTACGGTGCGTACGTTTCGTCCATTTTTATGCTTTTAGCATAAAAATGGACGAAACTACAAAGCCAATTTTTAAAAGTTACTAGACTTTTAAAATTGACTCGGCTCTCCCGATTTAACCTTGCCCATGACGAAGAAGGCGGCCAGCATGCAGGCCGAACAGAAAAGGAATATTCCCCTGTAGCCTGCAAGGTCTATTATGGCGCCGGTGAGCACCGGTGCGAGAATCGCCGCGCCCTGGCTGGCGGTGTAGTAGAGCCCGGTGTAGATGCCCATGGTACCCCAGCTTGCCATCTGCCAGAGCATGGGGAAGGAATTGGTTACGATGGACACCCAGAACATGCCGAAAGCGAACATGATGAGCCAGAAGCTGTAGAGCCTTAGGGAAGCCGAGAGGCCTGAGCTCAAAGGATCGTGGAAAAAGAGGAGAAGAGTAAGGCCGACGATGACCAGAAGACTCGTACGGATGGTCTTCTTTCGCCCCTTGCGATGGGCTACATAGCCCGAGGGCAGGGCGAAGATGGCATAGGCGACGCCCACCATGCCCGCCGCCAGGGCGGCCGTGCCCGAGGAAGTGCCCAGAACGTCCAGAGAGTACTTGCCGATAAATGGCAGCACGCCCTGATAACCCAGGAACCAGAGGAAGAGGGAAATGAGAATGAAAAACGCGCTTTTGTCAGCCTGTCCGGCTATGGCTTTGAGACTGGCAAGAATAGGCTCTTTCTTCTCCGTTACAGCCCCTCCCGGCTGTTTCTTTTCCTTTACCAGCGTGAATAGGAGGATCACTGCCACAACTACCAGCAAACCGGCCAGGGGGAAGGGTAGCCTGTCCTTGGTTCTGCCTAGGAGGGGAAGCAGGATATCGATGTCCATGAGGCGGGCCAGGCCTATTGTGCCAACGATTGTGGCCACGCCCCCCATGGTGTTGATCACCCCGTTGGCTTCGGATCTGTACTCCGCCGGAATAAGGTCGGGCATGAGGGCTACTACAGGTCCCCTCACCGACTGTTTGACTACGTTTAAGCCGAAAATGAGGGCCACCAAGGCTCCCAAAGAGATTTCGGCCGCGTAGGGCAGGGAGCCGAAGAATACGGCCGTCAGGGGTAAAAGGGTGATGATGAAGGGCATTCGCCGCCCTATCCCCGTCCTGGTCCTGTCTGAAAGGACGCTGGATAATGGGATGAGAAAGAGGGCGAAGATGTTGTCCAGGGTCATGATAAGGCCCACAACTGTCATGGAGGATACATAGCGGCCCAGGAAGATGGGCACGTAGGTATCGTAGAGGGGATCCATGAGACCCATGGTGAAAAAGCCGAAACCGATCAGAAAGGTGAGTCCCAGATAGGGCTTGAAGCCCTTCTTAGCGTCCTTCATGGGCTGCTCCTTGATGAGTTTTCAATGCATACTGCGCCATGGCGCCTTATTTTAATCCAGTAAACGGAATGGGGGCCGAAGTTTTTTTCCATGAGCGCATTGTACTCTCCTCTCCTTGCCGAGGGAATGTAGGCTTGTATGGTGCCTGCGAAGCCGCCGCCATGGACTCTGCAGGCGCCTTCTCCACCCAGGAAGTCCTCGGTGAGGGCGAGGGCAAAGGCCAGACTCTGGCCTTTGCCCTTAGCAGAGTAAATATTCTGCAGGTATTTCCAGCTTGATTCGCCCGAGTCCCTCACGATGCCGAGGTATGCTTTTATGTCTTTCGCCTCAATGGCTTGTGTTAAAGCGTGAGGGCGCAGTGTCTCGCCGGCGAAGTGCCAAGCCCTTAGGAATGCCCTGTCGCCGCAGGAGGCCCGCAATTCGGCCGCGTTTTCCAGCAGCTCGCTTCTGGCGGTGCCAGAGAGTCTTTGCTTTCCAAGACGGGCGGCTATGGACTTCATTTCTCCAGGAATTGAAGCATAGTCCCCCGTGAGGTCGGCATGGCTATCCTGAGTGCCGACTATCGCAAGGCTATAGCCGAATTCACCGGGATCGAAGCTGAGCACTCGGATCGCCGCCTCGAGGGGATTGGCGAAATCGATGAGTGCCAGGCTGCCCAGTGCGCAGGCTGTCTGATCCATCAGCCCGCTGGGTTTTCCGAAATGCCGGTTTTCCGCGTCCCTGCCGATGGCCGCCAGCTCGGCGGGCGAGACCTCAATGCCCCTAAATACCGCGAAAATGCTCCCGACGAGAACCTCGAAGGCCGCCGAGCTGGATAGTCCTGATCCAGGAGGCACCCTGGAATCGATATAGGCGTCGAATCCGGTCAAGGTGGCGGACGTTCCTCGGGCTCGTGCGGAGAGCCCCTCGGCCATCCCTCGCACGAGGGCCTGGGAGCTGGCTCTTTCTTCAATCTTCGGAACCAGGGCGCTACAATCTAATTTCACCCAGCCAAAACCCCGGGAATAGATTCGCACCAGACTATCGCTCCTGGGCAGGGCGGCGGCCACCATGTCCAGGTTGACCGCTGCCGCCAGCACCATGCCCCCGTTGTGGTCGGTGTGGTTGCCGCAGAGTTCGGTTCTGCCCGGGGTGGAAAAGAATAGGGGAATTTCGTGGTTTCTATCAGGAAAGGCGGCTGAAAAATCTTCTTTGATGTGCGCGAAACGCAATACCTGGGCTTCGGCTTCATCGTCATCGTAGAGTTCTTTGAGGGATTTTAGCCTTGGAATGAGCCTGGGAATTTCGAGATCGTAGGACTGGGCATTCACTGCGGTTGCGGATTTGGATTGAGGCATCGCATTTAACCCTTGGAGCAATCTGCTTTTGGGCTTTCGGATTGATTGGAACTTGGCTGCACCGGTAATAATAGGTGCTCACGGGCAGTTGCTTCGGCCAGTTCCCTATAATGCCTGGCCGAGGCAATTATTTTTTCCACTTCTTCATCCTTCACCTGCCTGACAATCTTGGCAGGATTGCCGAGGAGTAAACTGCGGGGAGGAATTTTTTTGCCCTCCGTCACCAGGGCTCCCGCCCCCACAATGGACTCTTCGCCTATTTCGGCCCCGTTGAGGATTATGGCTCCCATGCCAATAAGGCAGCGATCAGCTACCCTGCAGCCGTGGACTATGGCGCCGTGGCCGACTATCACATCCTCCCCAAGCACGCAGGGAAGTTCATGGGCTACATGGAGCACAGCCCCATCCTGGACATTGGAACCTTGGCCCACAACTACAGGTGCCAAGTCGCCCCTTAGCGTTGCATTATGCCATACCGAGGCACCTTCACCCAGGCTGACATCTCCTGTTATTGAGGCAGAGGGCGATACATAGACCATTGCCTTGGGGGCATCGTTTTTACGGGTTTCATTCATAGTCCCCATAGAATCCCCCGGCCGAGCATGGACAGTCAAGCTGGCGAGCGGGTATAAAAAAAAGCGGCCTGCGGGGCCGCTTTTGCATTCGAGCCTTCCAATACGGCTCGATTTAATCAGATTCTGGTATTCGTGCTTATTTGGCGGCCTTTAAGGCTTCGAGGCTTAACCCCACTGCGTTGGCGAATATGGAAACGCCGGACACAGCGTCGGTCTTACCGTCCTTCTTTACGGCGATCTTGGCGGGGTCTCCAGCGGCGACGATGGCTGCGCTCAATCGGGCCGACTGTACGTGCCATTCGCCGTTCTTGGCTCCCATCTTGTACTTTCCGGTCGTGCTTTCAACGATCTTGGACTTCGTGCCTGCCTTGTTGGAAACGCCGTTCCACACCAGGTCGACCACGGAACCGTTGACTACGGTTACGAGGATCGTTTCCTTCCAGCCGGATTTGTCGAAGTCGGGCTGTTCATAGTAGTACCAACCGTCTTTGTAGGAACCTGTGGCGACGGGCTGTCCGGCCAAGGCCTTGCGGACAAGGTCGTAGAACACGGAAACCGCCATGGTGGCTCCGGAAATAGCGTCGGTCTTGCCATCCTTGCCGTACTTGGTAAAGTTTACATCCTGGGAAGACACGAGATACGCAGCGGTGGCCTTAGCCTGGGCATCCCACTCGGCCTTAATCTTGGAGGCTTTTACCATTCCGTAGCGTCCTGCGGCAGCCTGGGCCATTTTGTCCCTGGCATTGGCTGCGTTGGAGACGCCATTCCAGGTGGCTTCGACAATTTTACCGCCCGATACCTTTACGACAGCCTGATTTTTCCAGCCGTCGGAGGCGAACTTGTCCTCCTGGGCAAAATAGTAGCCGTCCTTTACCGAGCCGAGAGAAACCTGGGCGTTGATAGATAAAGCAGCTACCGCAATGAAAAGGATAATTAAAGCCTTTCTCAAGAGTGTCCTCCAAAAATAGGGTTAGTTTCGAGAAAAAAATTACCATAAGTTCACTTGTTTTGACAAGGTGTGCTATATAGTGTTTTCCATACGGAACTGGTATACTTTTAGTACTTGAGCCACTTTCAAAAGTCTGTTAACTTTTGAAAGTGGCTTTGTAGTTTCGTCA
>CAZHSK010000041.1:0-6809 GCA_964535235.1 uncultured Treponema sp.
GCCCGGCCGGCTTTCGAACTCTACTTCACCAAGGTCTAGTCCGGCAGCCGGCCGGGCGGCCAAAGAAACGCCCCAAAGCCAGCCACTCCGGTTCCGCCTATTCACTCAAAAAAGGCGCTGAGCTTTCTGTATAAAGAGCCGATTTTTTCCTTGGTCGCTGCAGCCAGGCTTCCCTGATCGGCGACATCTATAAGCGCCTCGAGACTGGCTATGCTCTCGTTGAGGGCTGTGTGGAAGCCCTTGGAAACCCTGAACCAGAATACCCCCTGGCCATCGGTATACAGTGTCACGAAACCCAGTCTTTTATCCTTGCCCTTATGTGGCTTGGCTACCTGAAAGATATGGTCGAGCTTGTCCACCAATTCGCTGAAGCTTGCATTCTCTAATTCGGCCTTCCCATCCTTGGAAAGGATCTCGAAGTTTTTGCTCTTGGGCCAGTCTCGCTGCAGATCCTTGTCCAAATCCAGCCAATCCTTGATCCGCAGGATAGTCTCCAGTTTCTCGCCTTCCAGGAGGGAGTAGGCTCCTACCTGGATGGAGGCTAATAGACCCTTGTAGGCTTGGCCTGAATCTCTTTCCAAGACAGCCTTGGCTTTTTTAAATTCCTCCCAGGGTAGAACCGCCATTTTTTTCTTGCCCTTCCCCTTGGCCAGTTCGAAGCGGAGGCCTCCCAGCTGGATAGTGTCAGTGAAACCCAGGCTTTCCCTCGGTCCGGTGAAGGTCCTCTCGCCCTTGGCTCTAGGCCTTGCGGCCGAAGACCTTTCCTCGGATGGGAAGCGTCCAGACCTTCCGCCTGAAATAGCTAAAAGCCTATCGGCTACAAGGGGAGAAATTCTCGCGAGAATGTTTCTGGAGAGGGGTGAGACTGACATGGCGTACATTCTTGTAGTTCGGACTATTTCACCGGCTACAATAAAATCTGGATTTTCCCTGAACATGACGGATCCGGGATGTATCTGTATTTTTTCGGCCGTGAGAGATCTGAACAGCCCCCTATCCTGTCGGGCGCAGACAAACTGTATTAGTCCCCTGCTCACCGCACAGAGATAATCCTCCAGGGGACCACCCCTGAGGATAGGCAATCCCAAGTCGGATACTATGATCTCCATCTGCTCGCGGATGCGCAGGATTTCCCTCATGGTGCGTTCGTCGAGATAGTTGTTTTCGCAGAACCGGCCCTTGTCGGGCGCTGCCATGAAGGCATCGTAAATGCGCAGATAGGAGACGAAGTCCCCCATGGGATCCCTGAAGGCGTGGTGGGCTTTTCTGGCCTCCATTTCCTCGCCGGGCGGAAGAATGTAGGGACTCATGGTGGACAGGAAAGAAGCCGCTACCAGTGTCTCATGGATTACTTCGGGGTAGCGCAGCATGGATTCGACAATCATTCTGGAGAGCCTGGGGAGCAGAGGGAAGGCGCACATCAGCTTGCCCGTGGATGAAAGGCTCCGATCGTCGGAGAGGGCGTCCAGGAGATTGAGAATATCGATAGCGCCGGCTATGCCGCTCTTGGGCGGCTTGGATATGAAATCGAAGCGCTCGAAATCGCTGATCCCCAGTTCGGCCATGCGAAGTACTACTTCTGAAAGGTCGGTCCGGTATATTTCCTCCGTGGTAAAAAGCGGTCTGTTCTCGAAGTCTTTGCGGCCATAGAGTCTGTAGCATACCCCCGGCCGGGTCCGCCCCGCCCTGCCCTTCCGCTGGTTGCAGGAAGCCTTGGCAATCGGTGTCTCAATAAGGCTGATCGTGAAGCTGCGGGGATTGTAATAGGATAGCTTGGCCAGGCCTGAATCGATAACAACGGTGATGCCGTCTATTGTTACGCTGGTCTCAGCGATATTGGTGGCGATGACTACCTTGATTTTTCCCGGCGGAGCGGGGTCGAAGACTTTTTCCTGCTCATCCTTGCCCAGGCGGGCGTACAGGGGCACGATGTGAACTTTGCCGGCCATGGAGCTCTGGAACAGTCTGAGAGCACAGTCCTTAATGGTTTTTTCGCCAGGCAGGAATACCAGAACATCCCCTTCCTCGCCTTCCTGGCGGGATGCAAGGCTTCTTTCGATAATCGACAGTATTTTGTCGTACATAGCTTCATCGCTGTAGCGCAAGCCCGCAGAGGGGAGGTTCTTTCCATCGTTTTTTTTAACGAACTGCCTGGAGGAAATCCTGCTTGCATCCTCTTCGGACAATTCAGCGATCGGATCGTAGATGAGGGTTACCGGATATGTCTGTGTATCTATCTTCACGACTGGGCACTCTCCAAAATATTCGGAGAAGACTTCCGCATTGATTGTGGCCGAAGAAATAATCACCTTGAAGTCGGGTCTCGTCTCCAGGGCTTGCTTGAGAAGGCCCAGGATGAAGTCGATGTTAAGGCTGCGCTCATGAGCCTCGTCGACCATGATGACTTGATACCTGGAAAGATAGGGATCCAGCTTCATCTCCTGGAGGAGAATTCCGTCGGTCATTATCTTGATTTTAGTCTCGGGGCTCGTTTTATCTTCAAAACGCATCTTGTAGCCGACTATGTTGCCTACCTTCACGCCTAACTGGCGGCCGATAAAGTCACTCACCGAAAGGGTCGCGATGCGCCTGGGCTGGGTTACGCCAATAAGACCTTTGGAAGAAAAACCGGCCTCGTGGAGAATTATGGGGAGCTGGGTGGTCTTGCCCGATCCGGTGGGGCTTTCTACTACAATGACCTGACTGTCGGCCAGGGCTGCAAGGATCTTGTCTTTCTGCTGATATACCGGAAGTTCATGGGGCTGCATGGGGGTAATGATACACGAAAACCGCCTCTTGTTCCACCTGAGCTGCTTGGGGCAGCCTCTGGAGCTGCCTTTTACCTACTAATCGCCCCTAAGCGCTAGCTTCAAGAAGAAAGACCTGCGTGCTATACTCGGCGCCGATGAACTCCTACCCTGTCGTAGCCTATGTCATCATCATACTCGCCTTCGTGGGTATAGCCGCGGGAAGATTACCCAGACTAGCCATGAACCGCGCCGGCATCGCCCTGGTGGCAGCCTTGCTCCTTGTTCTGGCGGGCGGAATATCCTACCAAGAAGCTTTTGCTGCCGTGGACGTGGAAACTCTCGCCCTGCTTCTAGCCATGATGTTGATTGTCGCGAATTTGAGGATTTCTGGCTTTTTCAATTTGGCCGGCGCTAGGCTGCTGACCATGGCGGGCAGCCCTAAAGCCTTTCTCGCCCTGGTCATTCTTCTGTCCGGCTTTCTCTCGGCCCTCTTTCTCAATGATACAATCTGCTTGATGATGACACCCTTGGTGATCGAAATGGCCCGGAGAAAGGGTCTGGAAGGCAAACCCTATCTCATAGCCCTCGCAGCCTCAGCCAATGCCGGATCCTGCGCCACACCCATAGGCAATCCTCAGAACATGCTCATAGCTTCTCAATCAGGTCTTTCCTTTCTGGATTTTCTGATTTACCTGGCTCCCCCATCCATCATCGCCATGGGACTCTGCTATATCGCTTCCATCCTTGTCTTTCCCGCCCAATTCAGCGCCCGGTCCGGCGCGCCCCTCGCAGCGGAGGGAATGGCTAGTTCCGAGGCTAAAGCGGGAACGGATTCAAGCCCGGACAGAAGATTGATGATCAAGAGCCTTCTCTCGGCCGCTCTCCTTCTCGTCCTCCTCCTGGCGGGCTTCCGCACCAGCGTGGCAGCCCTGGCCGCTGCTTCCTTACTTTTAGTGAGCCGGCGCATTCAACCCGAGCGGGTTTTCGCCCAGGTGGATTACGGGCTCCTCGTATTCTTCTCCGGCCTTTTTGTCCTTACCGCCAGCGTGGCCAAGGCTCCCCTCTTCCAGCAGGGCTTGTCGATCCTTCTGCCGTACCTGAGTCGACCGGGTCTCATTTTTTCCAGCTCAGTAACCCTTATCTCCAATCTCGTGTCCAACGTCCCGGCAGTCATGCTGCTATCACCCGTAGCTATTGCCTCCGAAAATGTACGTGGAGCTTGGCTTTCACTGGCCATGGCCAGCACCTTCGCCGGCAACTTAACTCTCTTGGGTTCGGTAGCTAATTTGATAGTGGCTGGACTGGGTGAAAAATCCGGAATCCGGATAGGTTTTTTCGATTATCTCAAGGTTGGGCTCCCGGTCACTATCGCATCGGTTGTAGTGGGTAGCCTTTGGCTTCAGGCCGTGGGCGCCTAGGAAAGGGTTTTAAAGGAATACGAAATGGCGAAGGAAAGGGGCTATATGGAAGACTTCATGCTATCCGGGCTGCAGGCGGATCGCCACACACAGCCCATGAGCGTGAGCGCCCTAACCAGTCTCATAAAGGGGACTCTGGAGACTTCCTACTCTTCGGTGAGCGTGCAGGGAGAGGTATCCAACGCCAAGCTTTCCAGCTCAGGGCATCTTTATTTTTCTCTCAAGGACAGGGACTCTATAATCCAGGCTGTTTTATTCAAATATCGACTTTCCCTCCTGGGATTTGAGCCTAGAGACGGCATGAAAGTGACGGTTCAGGGCGGGGTGTCCGTATATCCAGCCAGAGGCCAGTATCAGCTCATTGTCCAGAGCGCCAGACCTGCGGGAACAGGAGATATTTTGGCCATGCTGGAGGAGAGAAAGCGCGCATTGGCAGCCGAGGGCCTTTTTGATGAAGAGAGGAAGAAAGCCCTGCCCCGCTTCCCGTCCCGGGTAGCTGTGGTAACCAGCCCTTCAGGCGCGGCAATTCGCGACATCATCCATGTCCTGGCCAGGCGCAATGCCGGAGTAGATCTCATCATCCTGCCCTGCCCAGTACAGGGAGAGCAGGCTGCCGAGATTATTGCGGCGCGGATACGCCAGGCTAACAGGCTCTCCATCGCCGATGTGCTGATTGTAGGCAGGGGTGGAGGCTCGCTGGAGGATCTTTTGGCTTTTTCGGATGAAGCTGTCGTCAGGGCTATCGCTGAATCTGCGCTTCCTGTCATAAGCGCCGTGGGGCATGAAATAGATTGGGCACTCTCGGATTACGCCGCCGATTTAAGGGCTCCTACCCCTTCGGCTGCCGCCGAACTGGTAGCCGAGAGCCGCCAAACCCTCTTAAGCGAAATACGGCAGTTTCGCCTTGCCCTGGAGTCCTCTATCAGAGCCAGGCTGGAGAGGGCAGAGTCGGCCCTTGCCTCCTTCGATCCCGAGGACGTGGAGGCTCAATTTTTACGTCGTTTCATGCCGGTGGCGAGAAAACTGGATGAGGCCAGGGAATCCTTGGTTCGGGGAATGGATGAACTGCTGCGCAGCCTTTCCCAACGCCGCCTCCTGGCCGAAACATCGCTGGAATTGACGAGTCCCCACGCAGTGCTCCGGCGTGGTTACTCTATAACCCGAAAAATCTCCCCGGCAGGGACTGCCGGCACTACCGGCTCCGGAGTTGGGGCTAAAATGGGACCTATAGTCCGCGATTCCTCCCAGATAGCTGCTGAAGAATCCTTGGAAATCGTATTCGCTGCCGGATCGGCTCGCGTAGAAGTACAAGAGGTACAGCCATGAAAGAATTTGAAACTCGCCTGGAACGTCTCGAAACCCTGGCCGAAAAAATCAGGGAGTCCGACTTGCCCCTGGAGGAGGCGGTCAAGGTTTTCGAGGAGGGGATGAAGCTGTCCAAGACCTTGAAGAAGGAACTGGAGAAAATCCAGGCCAAGGTGGAGATACTCACCGCCGATCCGGAGTCCAGCGACGGAACCGCGGTAAAAGAGTTCGATGGGACTGATTAAGAAGGGCTGAGGGAAGCTTGGTTTACTCCGATTCCAGAATAGCGTTGGTCAGCAGATGAAGCAGCGCCTTGTCGCTTTCGGCCAAATCCAGTTTTTCCAATTCTTCCATCCTCAGCCAAGCCACACTGCTGTGTTCCCTCAGTTCCAGAATGGCATCAGCGGGTAGTTTTACCTGCCAGGCGGCCAAGGTGCGCCGGCCCGAATGGGTGACAAAAGAGGCAGTGCCTAGAGGGCGGAGGGGTTTGACCTCTACACCGAATTCTTCTTCAAATTCCCGGCGCAGCGCTGTCTCGTCATTCTCGCCTTCTTCCACCTTGCCCCCGGGAAACTCCCAGCGCAGCCCTATGGCTCCTCCAGCCTTACGCTTCGCTACCAAGACCCGGCCTGAATCCACTGCGATGCCTGCAATTGAGCGCTTCACTACACAACCCCTTCACTTTTGTCTATGGCATGGATAAGCCGAGAACATTCTTCTACTAGTTCGGAAGCAATAAACCAGCCTTTGGTTCTGGCCAGATTTCTGCCCGCCATACCGTGGGCTATGACAGCGGCCAAGGCCGTATCCTCAATAATTTTTTTAATTTCCTGGGGGGATTCTTGCATCTTTTCGCCTGCTGCCTTGGCCGTCGCCAGCCCCCGAGCCAGCAATCCGGCAAAGAGGCCTGCGAGGACATCCCCCGAGCCTGCTGTGCCTAGTTCGGGCGTACAGCCACCCCATATATGAGAGCTTCCGTATCCCCGTATCCAGGTAGTGTGACTCTTCGCCACGATGAGAGCATCCATTTGTGCGGTCAGTTGTTCCAAGGAAGCGATAAATGGGGTGACAGGACTAATCCCTAAAGATCCCGCCAATGCCTGCAGCTCCCCGGGGTGGGGAGTAAGGGCGTAGGGACTGGCCAGATGCTCGCGCAGGAGGGGATTGCCCGCCACCAGGCGGATGGCATCGGCGTCCAGAACCATGGGGCGCCGAGGATCTGAACCGATTTGTTGAAGCAGGGCTTCACGATCCTGCCCCCTGCCCCAGCCAGGGCCAACAAGCACTGCGTCGGCATATTCCAGGTGACTATCCATCCCCAGGGGTCTGACCACTG
>CAZHSK010000041.1:6819-10647 GCA_964535235.1 uncultured Treponema sp.
TATCCTCATCCACATAAAGGCTTACATAGCCAGCCCCGGAAGCCATGGCTGCCCTGGCGCAGAGCTGGGCAGCCCCCGCCGATCCTTTGGAGCCGGCGAAAATGGATAACCTACCCCTGCTCATTTTGTATGCGCTGGCTTTAGGTGCTTTTAAAAGGGGCTTTATATCCTGGGGCTCGAGAAGACCAGCAGAGCCTTTGTCATTCATGAGGCATAAGGGAAACACATCAGCTACAGGCACTAGATTTCCGCAGAATCGTGTGGCTTCAGGCGAAAAGCAGAAATCCTTAACCGGTTCGAGGCAAAGGCTGAAATCGGCCTCCACGGTAGGGAACTCAGGAAGCCATAGATCGCCCATGCCCGAAGGAATATCGATAGATGCGATCAGCGGGCGGCCCAGGCTATTTTTCTGATGAAGCCTAACCAGGTATTCGATCATCTCTCTAGCCTCTCCTGCTGCGGGGCCGCGAATACCCGTACCCAGGACTCCGTCCAAAACTATATCGGCGCTCTCCAGGACTTGGTTTAATTGCGCATTATCTTTGCTCTGCCAGAGGCTGTGAGGAATTCCGGAGGCCTTAAGGGACTCACGCTGGGCGTTAGCGGAATCCGACAGGTTCTGGGCTGACACAAGCGCATGAAGCGATTCGAATCCCGCTGAACACGCATGACGGAGCACAGCCATTGCATCGCCGCCGTTGTCTCCCTTTCCACAGAGGGCGATGATTCGCAGGTTTTTGCCCTTGGCACGCAGAGCAGACTGGCTCTCGATATGACGCAACAGTGAGTCCCAGATGCGAAGCGAAGCTTTTTCCATGAGCTGGTTGGGCTGGAGACAGAAAAACCTTCTCGTCGCCGCGTCCAAATCCTGGGACTGGGCGCAGGAAAACAATCGCTTCATTACGGGGCACCACCTTGGCGGAAAATGCGATCCATCAGCCTTGCAATAGGCTTACTCATTATACCAGATACTGAGTACCGGTCAATTTACGATAAAAGACAGAATATCGAGCTTAAAACGGCAAGTCCCACCATAGTACGGAGGCCCTCTCCTCCCCCAGGAGGATGCCATAGAGCTGCCCGGTGGATGAGAGCTTCAAAGAAGACAGAAGCCCCGCGGTCTTGGGTAGAAGTATATCAGCAGAACCTTTTACCTTGGCTTGGACATCGATTCGGCGAATTCTAGTCTGGCTGTAATCAACTGGGCTTCCAGACAGCTCCAAGGTCTGCTCCCCCTGACTCTCCTCGACAGGGGCAAGAAGTATAAAATCCTGGCCTGCCAATCCTGCGAGTTCCCAATCCTCGCCTTCATCTCCAGCAGTGGAGAGCTGCAGCCAGCTTTTTCCATCTCCCGTGCGGCCATCCACGACAAAGATCCATGAACCGGCCGGTTCTATACCCGTACTGAGAGACCGGTCCTGGTTGAAGATTTCATGGTAGTAGTTGAGTTTAAGGACTATTTCAAAGCCCTGTGCCGAGCTTCTGGCCAGGACTTTTTCAAGATCGGCGTGGAGCGCTCCTTCATTCTCTTGTATATCCAATCCATCTAAAAGAGATGCAGGAGCGGGAAGCGCCATGGTGTCCAGGACCAGGCTGGACATGAGACGGCCTTCCCGAGAGTACCTGTACAGCGTCGTGGACTTGCTGGAACCGCATATGACAATAAGGCTGTCGTCCTCCATGCAGATCAGGTCCAATATCCGGGGAAAGGCCGAGCCTAGAGGCCCTTCCCTTCCAAAAAAGCTGAGTTCCGCTGCACTCTGGCCAAAGCGTCGCACTATCCAGTCCCAGCTTTCACCTGTCGAAGGATCGATCGTCGCTGCGCTGCTGTCCGCCAACCTGTCGGCAAGGTAGATCGTCTGCATGGAGTCCACGGTCAAGGTTTCGGGCTGTATAAATATGGCAGCGGCTGAATAGCGCCCTGCACTCTCTCCGGTAATGGAATTTGCATAGGAGGGCGGCGGCGAAACTGTCGGATCGTAAATTGTGGAGAGCAAATCCCCATACGATGAGGTGCGGAGAATCCTGGATGAAACCGGATCAAGAATATGGAAAATGCCTTCCCGCATGTAAAGTTCAACATTTCGCGCATGCCCCTCGCTCTGTCCCAGCATCCTGTCACCCAAGCCATACTCCAGGCTAAAGAGTTGCTTGGGGGATACGGTTCCGGAATTTCGGTTTTGGGGTGAGCAGGCTAAAACCAGGGCGAGAACAAGAGAAAGGAGAATGAAAGAAAGAGCCTTCATGGCCTGTCCATACTTATACCGACTCGCTGGGGCTGTCAACTTCCTTGACCCTTCCCGAGCCCGGAAGTATTCTAGCTCCATGGCCATCAATATTCTTACCGCCCTCCTGGGGTCTAAAAGCGAGAAGGACGCCAGGTATCTTCTGCCCCTGGTACACGGAATAAACGAAAAGGAATCCTGGGCTATCGGCCTTAAGGACGAGGAATTCCCACTCCAGACCAGGGCTCTTTCGGCTCGCAGCGCTGGGGGAGAGTCGCTGGACAGCCTGCTCCCCGAGGCCTTCAGCCTGGCCAGGGAAGCCGCGAGAAGGGTTTTGGGCGAGAGACCCTTTGATGTGCAGATAATGGGCGGTATCGTGCTTCACCAGGGCAAGATAGTGGAGATGAAAACAGGAGAGGGCAAAACCCTGTCCTCCGTCGCAGCCGCCTACCTCAATGCCCTGGACGGCAAAGGTGTCCATATCGTAACGGTCAACGACTACCTGGCCGAACGTGACAGCCAATGGATGGGCCGGGTATTCAAGTTCTTAGGTCTCAGTGTCGGATGCATCCTTTCAAACATGGATAACGAAGCTCGAAGAGCATCCTATAACTGTGACATCACCTATGGCACCAATAATGAATTCGGCTTCGACTACCTCAGGGACAACATGACCTGGATGCCCGAAGCACGGGTTCAGCGGGGCCATAATTACTGCATAGTGGACGAGATAGATTCCATACTTATCGATGAAGCCAGAACCCCCCTCATAATCTCCGGACCTGCAGAGGACGACACCTACAAGGTCAACGAGGTAAACCGTCTGGCCTTGTCACTTACCGAGCTCGGAAAAGATCCCGAAACCGGTGAATACCCTGAGGAAGAAAACACGGAATCCTTAAGCGGCGACTACAGGATCGATGAAAAATCCAAGCGGATAATGTTCACCAGCACCGGCCTGAATCACATAGAAGAACTGCTTAAGAAAAGGGGTCTGATAAAGGAGAGCCTTTTCGAGGAAAGCAATTTCGAATTCGTTCATTATTTTACCCAGGCAGTGAAGGCCCAAAGGCTCTTCAGCAAGGACGTTGACTATGTAGTCCAGGATGGCCTTGTGCAAATTGTGGACGAGTTCACCGGTCGAATCCTCCATGGAAGGCGCTACTCAGATGGCCTCCACGAGGCTATAGAGGCCAAGGAAAGGATCAAAATCGCCCGGAGGAACAGGACGCTGGCGACAATAACTTTTCAAAATTACTTTAGGATGTAT
This sequence comes from uncultured Treponema sp., assembly GCA_964535235.1. Lineage (GTDB taxonomy): Bacteria > Spirochaetota > Spirochaetia > Treponematales > Rectinemataceae > UBA2256. The sequence continues at coordinate 10,315 of CAZHSK010000041.1, forward strand.
TCTAAAATATCCGGAATGACAGGAACTGCCGATACAGAAGCCCCAGAGTTTAATAAAATATACAATCTCGATGTTGTCGTTATTCCCTCCAACAGGCCTGTGGTGAGGGCTGACGAGGATGATTTAGTGTTTCTGAATGAGGCAGAGAAGTTCGATGCCATTTGCGAAGAAATCGCCGAAACCCATAAGAAAGGCCAACCAGTACTTATAGGAACGGTTTCCATAGAAAAATCGGAACTCCTCTCTGCCCTTCTGACTCGCAAGGGTGTTCCCCACGAGGTGCTCAATGCCAAGAATCATTCCCGCGAAGCGCTCATAATCGCCGAGGCCGGA
>CAZHSK010000042.1:0-4150 GCA_964535235.1 uncultured Treponema sp.
CGGGGGGATCCATCGGCAACGAAATCTGCACCCAGCTTTTGGATTACCAGCCCAAACGGCTTCTGCTTCTGGACATCGATGAAACCGAGCTCCACGACCTCTCCCTGCGGCTTCACGGCTATACCACAGAATTCTCCGAGCGGATCGTGCCTATCGTGTGCGATGTGCGGGATGGCAAGAAGGTGTTTGAGATCTTCGCCAAGTACACACCCGAATTGGTGTTCCACGCGGCGGCCTACAAGCACGTACCCATGATGGAGTACTACCCCGAAGAGGCGGTACGGACCAATATCCTGGGCACCTACAATGTGTTCTCAGCCGCCGTCACCCACGGAGCGCGGCGCTGCATCCTCATCTCCTCCGACAAGGCCGTGAACCCCACCAACGTGATGGGCGCCACTAAAAGGGTGGCCGAGCAGATAGCCTCGCTCTTGAGTAACGCCCACACCGAGATTGTCGGCGTGCGCTTCGGCAACGTGTTGGGAAGCCGGGGCTCGATGCTCCCCCTCTTTATGGAGCAGATTAAGCAGGGCATACCCATCACCGTCACCGATACCCGCATTATCCGCTACTTCATGACCATCTCCGAAGCCGTGAGCCTGGTCTTCCTGGCCGGCGCCGTTGCAAGTGGCGGCGAGGTGATGGTGCTGGAAATGGGCGAGCCGGTGAACATCTACCAGTTCGCCGAGCGCCTTATCCAGTACTACGGCGACGATAGAAGCCGCATCGTGGTCACTGGGTTACGACCGGGCGAAAAACTCTACGAGGAACGATTGAGCGACAAGGACACCACAATCGCCTCCAACAACCCCAAGCTTTTTAAGGCCAAGATCAACGGGGCGCTGAATGGACACAGGGACATATTGCTGCGCTTCGTGACCGGACAGGGGGAGCCGGGGAGCGCCGCGGCGGCCATGAGCTCCGGGGAGATGGTGGCAATGCTGAAGGAGCTTGTGCCGGAGTATGTGCCTGGCAAGACTGGGTAGAAAGGCAGACAGGTTACCATGACGGGCAGGATAGACAAGAAAGAGTTTTGGGGGAAGAAAGAATGGAAGATTCTTCTCTTTTCCAAATTGCTTTTCCTGTAAATCATGGGGGTCCTGGTATCCTGTCCGATGCATTGATATTTGACCAAAAAGTCGATAGAATGTCGACATTCTGGCTAAATAGTGTGGGATTGGATGAAGCGAATATCCTTTGATTACCCCGAGATAGATTCTCTGCAGCTTCAGCAGCGCTTAAAGGATTATACCTATCCGCGCGACAGGATTACGAAGCTTCTTGCCCGAGGGGATCTCATACGGGTAAAGAAAGGCATCTACATCGATACCACTGCGCGATCCGGCTATTCTAAAGAAATCCTGGCCAACCTGATATACGGGCCATCCTATGTGTCGCTGGAATACGCTCTTAGGCAGCACAATCTCATACCCGAGGCCGTGCAGGTGATAACTTCCGTCACGACAGGGCGAAACAAGCGTTACCAGACGCCGATTGGGGATTTTGACTATGCCTACATGTCGCCGCGGTTTTTTTCTCCTGGGGCGGACTACGTTCAGATTGACGCTTCGCGCGGTTATATGATGGCCAACCCGGAAAAGGCGATCTTCGACATGCTGTACCTTCGGTATCCGGATCTCGGTTATTCGGAAATAGAAGCGCATCTTTTCGAAAACATGCGAATCGATGAGGACGATTTTAAACGGTTGGATTTTTCCTCACTACGCCCGTTGCTGGATTCCTGCCCTCGGCGCTCTATTATTTCGCTTGGAAAACTAGTTTCCAGAATGAGCGTTCCCAAGAAGGCACAGGATGGCTGATACCTTGGCGGCGCTGGTGGAAAAGCGGCGGCCTCTGAGTCTTGAAGAATACGATCAGGCTTCAGGCTCATCACGAAAAATCCCTACAGTACGGGGATGATCCTGATGACAAGCTCAGCGCTGACGACGCGGTAAGGCTGCTCGAACAAAGAATTTCCCTGCTCGATGTTGAATCGGCCCGCGACGAGGTATATCCCTTTGTGCGCGATAAAGACCAGCTTAAACTGTGGTCGCGCGAGTTTTTTACAGAAATCGCTCAACGTATTCGGTTTGTTGAATAAAGGATATGCTCGACAGGACAATATGCTAGAATGCAGTCCATGAATCGGAGAATGAAAATGCATAAATGCTCTATAAAGTCAAAGATATTCGTACTTTCGCTCACGCTGGCTTTGAGCGCGGGTTTGGGGTTAGGTTTGGGCGCCCAGGCGGTGGACCAGGCCGCTATCGCTCAGGCACTAGCCGCGCAGGGGGCGGGCGGGGCTGCGCCGACCGCGGCGCCGGCTCAGCCGACGGTAAGCACGCTGGCTTCGCCGGGCGCTACTGGGTCTTCTGCTAGTGCGGCAGGGGCTGGCGGCGCGGTGGGGACTGCGGCTGCTGCAGCTAGTGCGGGTGTCGCCCGCTCGGTCCTCGAGGCGATGTTCTCCGATTTGGCATCGGGCTACCTGGAGACTGATCAGCGGCTGGCGCAGTTCGGCTACTCGCTCTTTGAAAAACCCACGGCTCCCTCTCTGGCGGCTATCGGGGATGACTATACCCTGGGCCCTGGCGATGGGCTCGTGCTCTACCTTTGGGGCGATCCGGTGGATATCCGGGAAGTATCGGCTTCCTATACGCTTATGGTGGATCGGAATGGCTTTGTGTTCCTGCAGCCCGTGGGCCAGGTGGCGGTGGTGGGGCAGAGCCTGGGTCAGCTTAAAGCTACTTTAAAAAGCATGCTGGACAGGCGTTATAAGCGTCTCGAAATGAATTTGAGTCTGGCTACGTTGAGGCAGTTCCCTGTCTTTGTGTCGGGCTATGCGGGGAGCCCTGGTACGGTGTTGGCCACGGGCGCCGACACCCTGCTCACCGTGCTCTCACGGGCCGGGGGTATCGCTAAAACCGGCTCTCTGCGCGGCGTAACGCTCTCCCGGGGCGCAGAGACCAAGACCATCGATTTCTATGAAACCTTGATTTCGGGGGCATCGGTGGATCTGCGGGTTAAGGAAGGGGATTCCATTTACATTCCCGCGATAGGAGCGGTGGCCGCCTTGGCGGGGGAGCTGCGTCGGCCTGGCATTTATGAATTAAAAGGTGAAACGAGCGTCGCGCAGGCGTTGGCGCTGGCGGGAGGCGTATTGCCCTCGGCCCGGGCTTCGGGGCTTGCCAAGCTCAGCTTCGGCGATGCCGGCAGGGCTGTGTCCTTAGGCAATCTGGCTGATAAGGGCTTTATTTCGAGCCTTGTCAAAGACGGGGATTTTTACTACCTGGGCGCTTCCGCATCGCTGTTGATCGGCCAGGCCGAGCTTTCCGGCCCTGTGAAGTATCCCGGGCGCTACGATGTGAATAATTTCAAAACCCTAGGCGAGTTATTAGGCGCGGCGAAGGTGCTTCCGGAGACCAATCTCTTCTATGGAAGAGTCTATCGCATGGACAGCTCGGGCAGGGACAAGTCCTTCGCCTTCGCGCCCAAGGATGTGCTCTCAGGCGCCGACATCGCGTTGGCGGAGTTCGACAGGGTGCGCCTGTATCGCTATGACGACACGGCGATCGACCCCGATTTCGACCGCTTCGCGGATACCTTGGTGATCTCGGGACCCGTGAAATACCCCGGTTTCTATTTGTTCAGGGAAGGCCTCACCTTGGCCGAACTCCTCAAGGATAACGGGCTTACCTTGAATGCGTCTCGGGTTTACGCGGAGATAATCGCCAAGACAGCTGAGGGCAAAGATGAATATTTCAGCTTCTCGCCTGAAGAAATTCTCTCCGGCGAAGAGGACTTGACCCTTGCGCCCCTGGATAGAATCCGCTTTGTGGCGCAAGGCGCTGAGGTAGTCGCCCACGACTTTAACCGTTTCCCTGAGGCTGTAAGTCTTGCGGGTCAAGTGGCGCGTCCTGAAATCTTCGCCTTGGGCGCGAGCCTGAAGCTCTCCGAGGTGCTAAAGCCCGACCAGATGCTATTAGACACCAATCTCAATTACGCCGAGATAACCAGGCTCAAGGCCGACGGCAGAAACGAGTATCTCACCTTCCGGCCCAGGGACGTGCTGGATAAATCTTTTGACATGGCTCTCTCTGCCCGTGACGTAATCCGGCTAGTGAGAACAGGGTACGACTTGGCGCGTCCCGAT
>CAZHSK010000042.1:4250-10638 GCA_964535235.1 uncultured Treponema sp.
TCAGGTTAGTGGCGAAGACGGGGTACAAGGGGACGAAGGCGGCGGCCGACCTGGATAAGTTTGTGAATGTGGTGCAGCTGACGGGGCAGGTGGCGCGGCCAGAGATCTATGCGTTCCGCAAGGGCATGAAGCTGTCTGAAGTGCTGAAGGCAGAACAACTACTTCTAGACACGAATCTTCAGTATGCGGAAGTTACGAGGCTCAAGTCTGATGGGAAGCACGAATATCTAACCTTTGTGCCCTTGGATCTTGCCTCTGGTATGTATGATTTGGAGTTGAGCGCCCGGGATACCATAAAGATGGTTGAGGTGGGTTACTCGCCCGCGATGCCCGATTTCGATCGGTTCTCCAATGTGGTTAAAGTATCAGGACCTCTTCTTTTTTCTGGACTTTATGCGTGGAAGGATGGCATGATGCTCTCCAGTCTCCAGAAAACGGCGGGGCTTGTGTTGGATACCAACCAGGTATATGCCGATATACAACGGCCCTTGCCTGGAGGTAAGACCCAATTGCTTACCTTCGCGCCCAGGGAGGTGGAGGCGGGAATATTCGATATCAGGTTATCGCCTAAGGACAGTATTCATTATTATTCCATGGCCGCTGTAGCGGAAGCTAAAAAGAAGGCAGAAGAAGCACAGGTCGTGCAAGATCAGAATTTGACGGTGACAGTACCTGGTACGTCTGATGTAAGTACTGCTGGAACTACCGCTGTTGCTCCGGTAAGCGCCCAGGCCGCAGAAGCTAGCTCTACTGGCGCGACTGCCAGTACGGGCGAAAGCCAGGGTTTCTATGTCGAGATTGTAAATGTATCGGGCCCAGTGGCCTATGAAGGCCCCTACGCCAGAACACCCACATTGACGCTTTCTTCCGTGGTTACTGTGGATCAGATGCTTTCCACGACCAATATCGACTATGCGGAACTTTCGAGGCGAAGGAATGATGGAGGCGTAGAGTACCTGAGTTTCTCGCCCAGAGAAGTGCTCTCAGGCAACTTTGACCTTGATTTAATGGCTCAAGATTCGATCCGCTACGTGGAGTTGGGATATCTGCCAGAAAAGCCCGACTTCGATCGCTTCGGCAATGCCTATGCTCTCATGGGGGCGGTGCGAAATCCCGGTCTTTATTCGATGAGTGAGTTCGTGCCGCTTTCCGAGGTGATAGCAACCGAACAATTGTTGGGTGTCACTGATATTTATTATGCCGAAATAGAGCGCTGGGTGCCGGGTGGCAGGACCGAGTATCTCACGTTCAGCCCCGTGGCAGTTTTGTTGGGTGAGCAAGATTTCAAGTTGCTGCCAAGGGACGTTGTGCGATTAATACCCTCGACAAATTTAGTTACCGACCATGACTTTGCGCGATATCCGAATACTGTGCTTGTATCTGGAGTTGTGCGACATCCGGGGCGCTATGCGTGGTATGAAGGATTGAGTTTGGCCGATTTGATATCGTCCAACGATATTCTTATAGACACGAGTCTTGAGTATGCCGAGTTGAGGCGTCGAGGTTTTTCCACTGAAGCAATCTTGAGTTTCTCGCCCAAGGCATTGCTGGAAGAAGATAAAGACATCGCCTTGAATCCGCGCGATGTGGTAGTATTCTATCCACGCTACCATAACAAGCCTGTCACTATCGCGGGGGAAGTGAAAGAAACAAAGGTGATTCCCTTCTATGAAGGCATAGAACTGGCCACTGTGCTGCGATCCGTGGCCCTCGGCAAGGATATAGACAGGCTTAAGGCGATTATCACCAAGAGTACCGGTGAAAAGCAGAAGGTATATCTCGAGGATTATTATAGGAAACAGAATTCTACAAGGGTGATGATGAGCCCCGGGGATGCGGTGTCTATAGAGACCTTGCTGCCTGAGGAAAATCTGCCGGTGATCACGGTGCGAGGCGCAGTTAAAAAACCCCAAACCCTGGAATACAGGCAGGGCATGAAGCTCTTAGACGCTCTCCAGGCGGTGGAGGGCTACGATGCCAGGGCCTATCCCTACGGCCTTGTGCTCATACGGAAAACAGCGGCCGAAACCCAGCAGAAGCAGGTGGACAGGCTTATAGCCCAGTTGGAAGCCGCCTCCGCGGCAGGGGCTGCCCTTCCCACGGGTACCGACAGCTCTCTTTCCTCGGCCGCCGCGGTGGTAGCTAATCTGCAAATCGACCTGGCGGTACAGCGGGCCAAGCTGGGAAGCCTGCGCCAACTCTATAAAGAAGGCTTTGGCCGAATTTCTCTGGACATTCCCAACTCGCTGGAAGCCCTGGCGCGCTCGTCATCCAATATAATGCTGGAGCGGGACGATCTCATCTTCGTGCCCAACGCGCCTAGTTACGTGATGGTGTCGGGTCAGGTGGCGGATCAGAATGTGGTGGTTTTCAGGGATGGAATGACGGTACGCCAGGCCCTGGCCGAATCGGGCTGGGTGTCCGAGGACGCGGATATTTCCAAGGCCTATATTGTGCGGGCATCGGGCCGGTTGGACAGCACAGAGGGCAAGCGAGGCTTCCTCTGGTTCAAGCCTACAATTTTAAAGTACAGCCTGCGCCCCGGCGATACGGTCGTGATACCATCCAAGGCGGTAAAGGTGAGCGTTGCCTGGTCGTACATCAAAGATGGGCTCTCGGTGGTGTCCACCATACTCACCTCGGCGCTCACGGCGGTTACTCTCTTGGGATTATAAGGATAAAAACTATTATGGCTACACCCGAACAAAACCCCCTACCCACCCAGGCTGTGTCGCAGGACGAGGGAGATGAAATAAGCCTCATAGACCTGGCCGCCACGCTCTGGCGCCGCAAGTGGCTAATTATCGCGGTTACCTGCGTCGCCGCGGTGGCCTCGGTGGTCTACGCGCTTATGCAGCCCAATATCTACACGGCTTCGGCCACTATGTTGCCCATTTCCGGTTCATCCTCCTCGTCGGCCCTGGCTCAGTATGCGAGCCTTGCCGCCATGGCGGGGGTGAGTCTTCCCAGCGGCGGTTCGGCTAATCCGGCCATAAAGATTGAAGCCATACTGAAAAGCAGAGGCTTTGCCGAAAATTTAATTGGCCAGCTGAATCTTATACCTGTTCTAGTAGAGAAACCTGAAAAGATAACGCAAGGTACTCCTCTGGGTGCGGCTATGGAATCGTTGGGAAAAATTCTTTCGGTATCCACCGACGCCAAGACCAATATGATGAAGATTTCCGCCAAGACCAAGGATCCGACTCTTTCGAGCCGAATCGTAAATGGGGCTCTGGATATGATCCAGGAGGATCTGAAGGGCCGTGTGCTCTCGTCCAGCGGCAAGAATATTGCCTTATTGGAGACTCAAACCGCGGAGCAAGAGTTGAAGGTGAGAGAGGCCCAGGGGAAGCTCACTGAATTTCAACGCAAGAACAAGCTCGTTTCGCCCCAGACTCAGAGTTCGGGGAGCATGCAGCTCTATCAGACCTTAATTCAGCAAAAAATGGCTTTGGAAATAGAGATTTCCAGGCTGGAGAGCGCCTTGTCGGCGGATAATCCCAAGATTGTGTCCGCTCGAACCCAGTTGGACGCCATAAAAGCCCAGATGGCTAATGTGGAGAAAACGGGCGGAGGGATAGGGCCTTCCATGAACGCTGCGCCGGCAACACTTATGGAATTCGCGAATATTTCAGCCGAGCTCGAGCTCGCCACAAAGGTGTATGGCACGCTTCTGTCGAGCTTGGAGGGGATGCGGCTGCAGGACGCCTCCGAGAAGGTTTTTGTAGAGGTGATAGACAGGGCAATTCCGCCTGAGAAAAAAAGTGAGCCTTCCCGGGCCATGATCTGCGTGGTGGGCACGATGGCGGGGGGATTTCTATCGGTGCTGCTGGCCTTTGTTTTGGATGCGCTTAAAAAGCTCCTGGCCGATCCTGAGGTGAGGGCCAAGTTCTCCAATCGCAGTAAAGAGGACGTTTAAACTACCTTTTCTATTTTTCTGCGGCTTTTTTCGATAACGACTCTCAAAAATGGGTGATTTTTCTCATTAATCAGCATGTCAAACCTTGATTCCGAACTCCAATTATTGGAAACGCTTTACTCCAAGCAGAGCGAAGGCTCCTCAGTGTCCCAGCGCGAGCTGGCTGGCGAGACGGGGCTTTCGCTGGGGATGACGAATGCTCTTTTAAAGCGCTTTGTGGAGCGGGGCTGGATCAAGTTCACTCACCTAACCGGGCGAAGCCTTTCTTATATTCTCACCCCGCGAGGGGTAGAGGAAATTCTTAAGCGATCGGTGGCTTATTTTACCCGGGCGGTGAGGAGCGCTTCCTTATACAGGGAGAGGATCGATGCCTTTGTGCATTCTCTCCCTGAGCGTGGCATTAGCTCGGTGGTGCTTTCGGGGCCGGGAGAGTTCGATTTTCTTTTCGACTATTCTTGTGTGCGCCATGGGCTGCAGTTCTACAAGAATCCTCAGGGAGTCAAGCTGGATTCGCTGCTGAACACTCCAAGCGCGGTTTTTGTGGTGGCCGGTTTTTTAAGCGCCCGAGACAGGGAAGTCCAGCGAAAGGATCAGGCCTTCTGCTTCCCCGCGGACGCCAAGGCTTCCCGCGTCTTGCTTTCCCGCATTCTCTTCGATATCGACGAGGAGGATGTTACGGCCGATTTGGAGCTGGGGGCAGGGGGGCCTTGATGTAGGGCAAAGATTGTGGGGGTTGTGGCGGGCGGGGCCGCAGGTCTGGGCAAGACCTGCGGCCCCGCGTTTAATTGGCCGAAACGACGAAGGAGAGTTCGTCGGTGTAGACGCTGTGGGGCAGTGGGGGATTGAGCTGGTCGAACACGAGTTGCACGGGGAGGCGTGTGCCTCCTGAACGGGATTTGCCCGATCCGGAAAAGCGGAATATGCCGGCTTCGGCCCGGGTTTTCTGGTCGCCCAGGCTGAGGCTGTAGGGTACAGATTGTTCGACTTCGGGCGCCGCGCTGGCCAGATGCCCGCCGTTGGCGCTGAACACAGAGATTGTGTAAGGCCCCACCACGTTGGAAACCAAGACGACTAGCCCCAGATCCACTACCTGGTTGGCGTGGATAGAGAAGGTCTTATTGCCCTGAGGAAGCGAATCGGTCGATTTTATAGCCTGGTTTGCGGCTTCTGCCGAGGGGTAATAGCCCACTACTATCGCCGAATTGCCGGGGGCGAAGTCTAAAGATATTTTTAAGAAATTGGGTACGAAGCCCTCGATGCGGATCTCATCCAGGCTGTTGGTGGCGTTGGCAGGGCTGTTTACTATGACTACATTACCTTCGTCCTGGGCTGCGATGCAAAACGAGAGGACGCAGAACACCGCGATGAGAGCTTTTTTTCGCACAAATCCTCCGGTGTTTCCAAGGTAGAAGGCTGATCGCATTATCCTTACCGCTATTGATTGTATACTTTCGTGGCCGAAATGCAAGAAAAAACAGCCTAGTCCTGTCCACAAAGGTATTGCCTTGACAATGTAAATAATATTTATCATAATTTTAAAATAGACATAGAATGTTAAGTAGTATGTACAGAGGTAGTCGTGGAATCGATCGATGTACGAGCCGATGGGAGAGCCGCTGGAACAATTCACCGCAGTGGCGAGATCTGCTCATTCAATTACTACCCGAATTCAGGTTTCACTCCCTGGGTATCCCTCATCATGCCCTATCGTCCGCGAAGCTGGAATTGGCAGGGAGGCCTGCACCCAATATTCGAAATGAACCTTCCCGAAGGCTACCTTTTCGAGCTGCTCAAACAGCTCGTGCTCAAGGAATATGGCATAGCTGACGATTTTTCCATGCTCAGCCTTTTGTCGGGCAATATCGCAGGCAGGCTCGAGTACGAAAGCCCCCGTTTCCATGCTTCCAGCCCGCACCAAACAACTTTCAGCTTGGACGCAATACTGGCCTCGGATGAAAACGACCTTTTCGCGCATCTTTTAAGCATCTTCCTTGAAAGCTCCTCCGTTTCGGGCATACAGCCCAAGCTTCTCGCGCGACTTTTCGACAAATCCATAGTATCGATGAAAGATTACATCGTAAAAACCTGGGGAAAGGAGTATCCGAGGCTCGCAGAGAATGAGTTTTTCTGCATGAGCGCCGCTAAAAAAGCGGGTATAGAGGTTCCGCGATTCTACCTCTCCACCGACAAAAAGCTCTTCGTGGTGGAGCGTTTTGACCGCTCAGCCGATGGGGCCTGGCTTGGCTTCGAGGAAATCTGTGTACTACAGGCCAAAAATAAGAAAGAAAAATACTCAGGTAGCTATGAACTGGTCGCTAAAACTATTTCGACCTTCGCCTCGCCTGATCGAAAAAAAACCTCGCTCGCCCAGTTCTATAAGATTTTTGTACTGTCTATTCTCCTGAGGAATGGCGACGCCCATCTCAAGAATTTCGGTATTCTCTATTCCCCCGACAGGGAAGACCGCTA